>JANLUG010000608.1:0-2157 GCA_031363335.1 Gammaproteobacteria bacterium | reverse complement strand
CGGCGTGTTGCCGCTCGGCCCGGTCGACCTGTTCGCGAAAGTGGGCGGGGTTTCGTACAACGTCGATGCAAAAGTGAAACTGAACGGCTCAACGCTGGGATCGGGCTCCGACAGCGACGAAAAGGCTGCGTACGGCGTCGGCGCCGCAGTCGGTCTGGGCGGGATCAAAGTTCGTGCGGAGTACACCGCGTACGACGTCTCGAACGGTCTCGACGATCTGTACATGTATTCGGTAGGTCTGACTTACCAGTTCTGATCCTGGTTTTGCGCGTTGCTATCGGGCGATTTCACGCCCGATAGCAACATCTCACCCGAACGGCTTCAGTGAGCGGCCGATCAGCCCGACATCTTCGACTGCTTCTTGGCCTTTTTCTCGTTGCGCTTTTCGGTCAGCGTTTTCGAGGCCTTCTTCTTGCCTTCTTTCTTGTTTCGATGTTCTTTGCTCACGTCTTAACACTCCTTATTGACTGGCAACGCGTAGCGAAGTCTCCACAAACATCGCGCGCCCTTCAAGCGTCCTTGTGACGGCTGAACAGGCGCGCTGCGATCGACAGGATCGGACCGATGCTCGATAGAC
Organism: Gammaproteobacteria bacterium; assembly: GCA_031363335.1. Lineage (GTDB taxonomy): Bacteria > Pseudomonadota > Gammaproteobacteria > Pseudomonadales > Azotimanducaceae > DATJGR01. Next base: position 1,580 of record JANLUG010000608.1, on the reverse strand, counting down.
CGAGTTGCAACGGATCTCCGTGGGTCACACGGGAGATTCCTTCGCCGATGTTGGTGACCTGCTGTTGAAGATGTGTGAGCTGCGCCTTCAACCGTGCCGTGTCGTTGGCGAGTTCCGCCAATGCGAGCGCGCGTAGCTCGTCGACCATCGCCTCTTCGGATGTCGGCGTTCTGCGCTGCCCCTGCATAAACAGAATCCACGCGAACAGGGTATCGACAGCGGCAAGAGCCAACGCGGCCATCGTCTGACCGTACGCCGCCGCCAGTGCGTTGAACGCGCAGAGGTTGACCAACGCGAACGCGAACAACGCGACCGCAATCGCCGCGGCCGAGAACGCCGCCGTGCGTGCAGCGTGCTTAGCGCGGATGCGAAGACCGAGCGCTTCGGCGCGCAGCAACAATGCCAGTCGTTGTAGCAAAGGGTCCATGGCGTGAGTCTCTGGGATTATCGCGGGAGCAACCGGCCGAGCAGGACGCCGAGCGCGAAGATCGCGATCGCCGTTCCGGCGGGAATTTCCTGCAGGTGCTTTTCGAGCAGGTCGACGAAACCGTCGAACTGATCTTTGATCTTGTCGACCGTTTCCGAATCGATTCCGAATTGACCCAAGTGCGCGCCGCCCAACAGATCCGTCTGGCCGGTGTCTGCGGCTTGTGGGATTTGTTTCGTCAGCGCTTCAATCTGGCTGCGAAGCGCATCGATTTCGTTCTTCAGATCTGCGGCCATGCTGAGCGTCCCGGTGCAACGTATGCAGGTTGTTTATAAAGGATGTGCGCCCGACCTGCCACCTATCCGCCGGATAGCGCGTGCAGAATCATCGAGAATCTGTCGCGGTTTGCGGAGCCAGACAGGAAAAACACGCCCTTCTTCGTGCCGACGAGCAACGTCAAACCGTCTGGCTCGCTCATGACGACGACCTCCGCTTGTATGGATCGCCCTACACGGGTGGTATCTAACGACGCGAAGCATTTGCCCGACACCGGGTCGAGTCAAGCGTGCGCCCGCCCCGATCTCGTATCCCGTCAAGCGATCAGCGCGATACGCCGTTCTTGGCCGCGAGCGCGTTCGCGGCGGCTGTCGTTTCGCGACGACCGAGCGCCACGATCCAGCCGCCGACGAGGATCAGCCCTACGGCGCACGCAAGCATGGTCGTGCGCGTATCCGTCAGGCTCACCATCCACGCCGCTGCGCTGACCGATACCAGCAACGTCAGACGCATCAGAAAATCGCGCAAGCTGAACACACGCGCGCGATGTGCGAGTTCGGTGCCTTCCTGCAGCACGGTTTCGGTCAGCACGAGCGCTGGCGCGGCGAACAGCCCCAACAACAGTGCAGAGCCGACAAACACGGCGAACAGGCGACTCGTTGCGAACAACACCAACGTACAACCCGCGAGCGCCAGGCCAGTGCCGAGTATGAGCGCACGCGGCAGTCGTTTGCCGCGGGTGTTGATCCACCACGCACCGATGCCGCTGCCGACGCCGATCGCAAACAACAACGCGCCAAGCCGCGACATTCCGGGCGCACTCGCCATTGTCTGAATATGCTGGTTTCCGGCGACGTGCAGCACGCCGCCGGCGAAC
>JANLUG010000864.1:0-1393 GCA_031363335.1 Gammaproteobacteria bacterium | reverse complement strand
ACCGTCACCGATCTCGATCGCGCCTGGGCGGCCCGCCGCGCGGTGTACGACCGCGTCGCCGCCTTCTTCGGCCGTTACGACTTTCTCATCGGACCGACCACGCAGGTGCTGCCGTTCGACGTCGAGCAGCCGTATCCCACGGAAATCGACGGTACCCCGATGAAGGACTACCTCGAGTGGATGCAGAGCTGCGCGCGCCTCACGGTCAGCAGTTGCCCGGCGCTGTCGCTGCCCGCCGGTTTCAGCAGCGACGGGTTGCCGATCGGCATGCAGATCGTCGCGAGCGTCCGCGCCGAAGCGCGCTTGCTCGCCTTCGCGAAATCGGTGGAGGCGGCCACGCACTACGCCGCAACGCTCCCGGACCTGCTCCGCGCGGATGGGTATACTGCGCGCCCATGAAAAACCTCTGCGCAGAACTCGAACGGACCTGGCACGAAGAAATCCCCATCAGTAAAGCGATGGGCATCCGCGTGACCGATTTCGCCAACGACCAACTCGTAGTGCGGGCGGAACTCGAACCGAACATCAATGTTCACGGCACCGCGTTTGCGGGCAGCCTGTATGCCATCGCGGCACTGTGCGGCTGGGGTATGACGTGGCTGCAGCTGAAGACGCGGCGCATCGACGGCAGCATCGTGATCGCCGACGGCCATATCCACTACGAACGCCCGGTGAAAGAGCCGATCGTGGCAACTTGCCGGTTCATCATCAGCGATCAGACCGACGCGCTCGCGCGCCTCGGGTCGCACGGCAAAACGCGGTTCAATCTCGAATGCGTCATCCGTGCCAACGGTAGCGACGCTGCGCGTTTTACAGGCGAATACGCCGTGCGCGTCGATCGGCCCGACTGAGCCCGCTGCACAAGTTGAACAAATACAAATAATGGTACGGGTCGTCAGTTCGGGCGCGGTCGGCGGCATCATCGACGCGCAGCTCGGCATCGACCGGTCGAACTGGGACCACCCTGCGCATCTCGCGCTGAGCCAACTGCATATGGACCGGATGATGCCGGTCGTGCATCTCGAACCCGCAACGCCGATTGTGTTGCCGCGCGCCGCGCAGACGCTCGACGTCGAAGCGTTGACGTTCGACGATCCACTCACTGGTGCGCGGATGGACGGCGTAACGTTTCTGAATCGCCGACTATTCAACGACGCACTGCTGGTGATGCACCAAGGCGCCGTCGTGCACGAGTCGTACCGCAACGGCATGACCGCGGCCGATCATCACGTGCAGCATTCCACGACGAAGTGTAAGCGTCCGGCGAGGACCGTCTTGACTCAGAGTTGATCGAGCTGATTGACGGTCGTGTCGGGTTGTTTGTCGAGATTGATACGCCACGGCAAGAGCTCATCGATACGGTTGATCGGATGTTCGGCGATGCGTTCGAGGA
>JANLUG010000860.1:0-4600 GCA_031363335.1 Gammaproteobacteria bacterium | reverse complement strand
GGTCGGAGAGCGTCCAGTTGATGAGGCGATTCGAGATCAACTCGCCGTTCGGCACGATCACCTCTGAGCCGCTGCCGGTACGCAACTGGCTCGCCCGCAGGCCGATGTGCACCACTTTGCCGGAGAGATCGTTCAACTGGATCGTGTCGCCGATCTGCACGGAGCGTTCGAAGATCAGGATGAATCCCGACACCAGATTGTTCACGACGTTCTGCAATCCGAAGCCGACGCCTACGCCGAGCGCGCTGACGATCAACGTGACGTTCGACAACTCGATGCCCAGGATGCCGGCGCCGACCAGCAGCCCGATCAACACCATCGTGTAGTTCGCGATCGTCGAGATCGCGTTCGGTACGCCGCGCGGCAGTGCGAAGCGCGGCAGTACGTCGTCACGCAACAGCACCCGGGTGATGCGTGAAGCGTAGATCGCGAGCCACACCGCCACCACGAAGCCGAGCGTGCGACCGAGCGAGATGGTGACCTGTCCGAGCGTCCAGTGCGCGGCGAGGACGGCGCCGATGATGTTGCCCAACGGCGTGAGCATCCGCACCGAGTTCAGCATGTACGCGACCCACAACACGACCGCACCCACCACCGCCATGCGCCGCGCGCTGGCCAGGATCGTGTACTCGAAGGTCGCTACAGAACGCACGCCGCGTGCTTTCAGCGAATGCACCACGAGGTGCGCAATCTCATCGAGCACCAGCACCGCCGCATACTGCGCCGCCGCCAGCACTGCGCCGCGTATCACGGTTGTTTGCAGCAACAAGCCGAGATCGACGCTGCCGAGCACGCTGAACAGCAGGCTCATTGCCGATATCGCGACGCCGGCAACGATGACACGCCGGACGATCGGCTTCAGGTACCGCCCCAGAGTGAGGTGCGTCTCGAGCGCGAGTGTGCGTGCCCATGCGAACAGCGCGATCGCGGCGACGCTCAGCACGAGCAACAGGATGCGCTGCAGAACGATGTCGCGCGCAAACGCAACGGTGATCCGCTCGAGCAGGAATGTACCGGCCAGTGCATACACCGTCGGTCGCAGCTCGGGTTCGAGATACAACAGCAGGATGCGCACCATTGGAACGATGGTGAGCAGACCCAGGATCTGCAGGACGCCGGACGGCGCGTCTGGGTAAACGATCGGCGATACCAGCAGCATCAGCAGCAGGGCGGCCGATATCGGCCGCGTTGCAGTGCGCGACGTACGGCCGCCGCGCGGCTCGGAACCGACCCGTCGGCGCAGGTACGACACGAGTGCAAAACCGGCGACGAACACCGCCACGTGCAGAATCACGCGCGCGACGTTGTCTTGCGCAAATCGCAGCGCCGAGGGAAGCGCCGTGCCGATGAAACGCGTCGACCCGATGCTGGACGCCACGATGTCGTCTACGTTGAGGCGCCACAGGGGCGGTTGCTGGACCTGGATCAACGCGCGCAGCCGTTCGGCGCCGACCTCGGTGAGGTCGCCTCGCGCGGTACGCGCGCGGTCCTGCAGGACGAGAATCCTGTTTTGTAGTCGAGCGGCCCGGTCCAGCCGTTGTTGGGCGCCGCGAAGCAGCCGGGTCGCTTCGCTGACGATCGAATCGAGACGCGCGCGGATCGCCTCCGGCAATGGTGATTCCGGCGATGTTCGCAGCGTCTGCGCGCGCTTCATGATGTCGCCGATCTCTCGACTCAGTGCTTCCATAGCGGCCGAGCGCTGCGTCAGTATCTGGGTGATGCCGGCGGCCCCTGTCGACACCGCATCGAGTTCGGATGTGGCGTCGCGTATCGCTGCTTCGGTGAGCACGTGGGCGCCGTCCGGGTGCGCCACCACATCGCCGAGGTTCGTGTCGAATCTTGTCTCGAGCGCGGCGAGCGAAGCTTCGAGTTTCTCGATCTCCGAGGGTCCGGAGAGCCGTTCGCGAATTTCAGAAAGACGCTGCGTCGCCTCGATCGACCACTCGCTGACGGCATCGTCAGGGGGCGACGCCACTGATGTGTCTTCCGCGGCGCCGGTTGCAACCGCGAAAAGCAAGCCGAACGCCAGTGTCGCGAAGGCGGGCGCGCGGATCGCTGTTGCGAAGCGGCTCAACGATGCCGCGCCAGAAATTCGCGCACGATCCTGTTGAACTCGACCGGTTTCTCGAAGTAGGTGGAATGGCCGGCACCGTCGACCATCGTGATCTTCGCGTCGATCAGCGCCGCGGTTGCCTTCAGAAGCTCAGGCGGGAACGTCACATCAAGATCGCTTCCGATCATGTGCACGGGCACCGGAAATGGTCGCAGCCGTTCCGGTGCAACGAATCCGTCGCGCGCCATCAGCGCGGCCAGCGGCATCGGCGTCGTGTTGAATGCGGTGATTGCGGTATAGAGATAGGCGCCGGCCGGATCGGAATCGCGAAACGGGGCACCGAGCGTCATTGCCGTCAGGTCGCTGGTGGGCGGGCGCGCGACGATGGTGCGCATCTGGTCGCGCAACGCGTCGCTATAGATGGCGCCGGGTGTGTTGCCCAACACCAGCGCGCGGACCCGTTGCGGATGATTGACGGCCAACCGCACGCCGGTCCAACCGCCCATCGACTGACAGACGACGGCGGCGCGGTCGATGTTCTCGGCATCGAGGATCGCGAGCGCGTCGGCGTCGAATACGCTCGCGGAGAATTGCTCCGGCGCGCACCGCGAACGGCCGAAGCCGCGGTGGTCGAATGTGATCACGCGGTGATCGCGGCGAAACTCGGGTACTTGCTGCCACCAGCTCGCCGCGTTGCCGCCGGCACCGTGCGCAAACAGCAGCGCCGGACCCGAGCCGGTTGTTTCGTAGTAGATCTCGGCGCCCGCTGTCTTAACCGTCGGCATGATGCATCCTCGCGATGGGGATGGCATTGTGCCATGGCCGGATCGAAGCGCCACAGACCGTCGAACGGCGAGGGGAGCCATGTCGTACAACTATTTTGCCGAGGTGCGCGGGGCGATTGCCGACATCGCGGCCGACTTCGCCGCGACGCGTAGCGAACGAATCGGTCGAAGATCGTTGCAGCCCGACGACTTCGCGCGTTTGGCGGGTGCCGGTTTCCTGCAGACCGGCGTGCCGATGGAACAGGGCGGGTTGTGGCGTGGTCTGGCCGGCTCCGTGCGGGACTACGCGGAACTCGTCCGGACGCTCGCAGAAGGGGATGCCTGCGTCGCGCTGGTCGCGGCGATGCATCCGTCGGTACTGTCGTTCTGGCTCGCGGCCGCGGATCCGCAAGCAGATGTCGCCGCATGGCGCGCGCAACGAAGCCGGTTCGTCGACACGGCGAAGGACGGGCATTGGTGGGGCACGATGATCTCGGAGCCGGGCAGCGGCGGCGACATCCTGCAGACGACTGCACGTGCCGAACCGACCGATTCAGGGTTCGAGTTGAGCGGCGACAAACATTTCGCATCGGGTGCCGGCGTTACATCGTTCATGATCACGACGGCGCGAGTCGGCGATGCCGCGCCGGATCTGTTCGTGGTCGATATGCGCGACCGAGCCTGGGACGGCAGCACTGGGCTCACGATACGAACGCCATGGAATGGCCACGGCATGATCGCCACGCAGAGCCACGCGTTCACGCTTACGCGATGCAGCGCCGAACGCGCCGCGTCGCGAGAGGCGTTCGCGAGTGCGGTGCCGGCCGTGTCGCAGTTGACACCGATGCTGTTCGCCGCAGTCATCATCGGCATTCTGCACAATGCGGTCGGCCTGGCGCGCGAACGCCTGCGCCCGCGCGGCGCGGCGATGAAAGCCTATGAGCAGGTCACATGGGTCGAGGTTACGAACGCCGCGTGGCTTGCAGAACAAGCCTTCGAAGGGGCGATTCGCGCGGTCGAAACGAATACGGGCGGGCTCACGGCCGCATCCAGGGCAAAAGCAACGATCGCCTACTTGGCCGAACGCTGTCTTGCCGACCTGGGGCGTGTGCTCGGCGGCGCGAGCTACGCGCGCGACGCGCCGTTCGGACAATGGGCGCAGGACGTACGCGCACTTGGCTATCTACGGCCGCCGTGGGGACTCGCGTTCGAACAGTTGCTCAAGCTGGATTTTGCGAACGGCTAGCGTGTGTCAGATCCGCGTACCGGTGACCAGGAACTGCGGCAGGCACGCCATGTACGTACCGTCAGAGACGCCGCGCTCAGCAGCGGACAACAACTCGTCAACCTCTGCATCAGGCAGCGTCCGAAACGTGCGGATGTAGCTGCGCATGTTGCGCAGGACCGACAGCAGCGTGCCAACGCGATCGATGATCGGCACGATGCGCACGTCGACATCCCGCAATCCGACTGCATGAAACGCCGCGGGTAACTTGCGACCGATGTGCGGCTCGCGAAATGCCGGCGCCGCCGCGTTGAAGAACCGATCGACCGTCGCCTTACCCCAGGGTTCGACGATGACGAAACCCCAGTCGCTGTCGATTGCGTGGAGCTTTCCGCCCGGTGCGAGTACGCGCACCGTTTCGGCGAGCGTTGTGCGCAGATCCGGTACGTATTCGAGCACGTTCTTCGCGATCACCCGATCGACGGACGCATCGCCGAGCGCCAGCGCGGCGCCGTCGAGGTGATGGAATTGCACGTTCGGCATGCCGCGTTCGGCTCC
>JANLUG010000602.1:0-1604 GCA_031363335.1 Gammaproteobacteria bacterium | reverse complement strand
AGGGGGCGGTCGCCACCATCACCTTCAATCGCCCGCAGCGGTTGAATGCGTTTCGGGTGTCGACCTACGAACGCCTGCACCGACTGATTGGCCAGTTGGAGGGTGAGCCTGACGTGCGGGTGGTCATACTCACCGGCCGAGGGCGGGCCTTCTGCGCCGGCGAAGACCTGCAGGAACTGGAGACCAATGCCGCCCGCGGCCTCTGTCATTCCATTCCTCGGCTGGGTCAGCGCGCGATTCCAGAAACGCATGCTGCGCAGCGCGCGGGAAGTGCGCCGCACCAACTCGCGCATCACCGGCACGTATAACGAAAGCATCATGGGGGTGCTGACCAGCAAGGCGTTCGTGCGCGAAAGCGAAAACCTGAACGACTTCAAGCAGCTGACCGGCAAGATGTACGACGCGTCGGTCGAGAACATGATCCAGGCCGCCGTGTACGTGCCGATCATCGTCACGCTCGCGAGCCTCTCGGTGGGCCTCACGCTCGCGGTCGGCGGCTTCGATCTGCTGCACGGTGCGATCAGCGTCGGCACGCTGGTTGCGTTCATGGCGTACGCGCGCAATTTCTTCGATCCTATCGAACAGCTCGGCCGCTGGTTCGCCGAGATGCAGATGGCGCAAGCGTCGGCCGAACGGATCATCAGCCTGATCGACGCGGTGCCGGACATTCGCGATTCCGACGACGTCATCGAGGCGACCGCGATGCAGCGCGACCGTCCGGCGCGCCAATCGGTCAGCGAAGACGGCGGACCCGCGCGCATCGAACGGATCGAGCTCAAGGACGTGTGTTTCGACTACGGCAACGGCCGGCCGGTGCTCGATCACATCAATCTCACGGCGAGCGCCGGCGAGACGATCGCGATCGTCGGTGCCACCGGCGGCGGCAAGAGTACGCTCGTCAACGTGATCTGCCGGTTCTACGAACCGACGCGCGGCGCCGTGCTGATCGACGGCATCGACTATCGCAAGCGCGGCCTGCACTGGCTGCAGTCGAACCTCGGCATCGTGCTGCAGAACGCGCACGTATTCAGCGGTTCGATCCTGGAGAACATCCGCTACGGTCGGCTCGAAGCGACCGATGAAGAAGTGCACGACGCGGCGCGGCTCGCCGGCGCGCACGACTTCGTCACCGAACTGGCCGACGGTTACAAAACCGAAGTCGGCGAAGGCGGCAGCCGGTTGTCGGCCGGGCAGCGGCAACTCGTGTCGTTCGCACGCGCGATCCTCGCCGATCCGCAGATCCTCGTGATGGACGAGGCGACGTCGTCGGTCGACACCGAAACGGAGCAGCGTATCCAGCGCGGCATGGCAAACGTGTTGGCGGGCCGCATCGCATTCGTCATCGCGCACCGGCTGTCGACGATCCGCAATGCCACGCGTATCGCGGTGATTGAGCACGGCCGTATCATCGAAATGGGCTCGCACGCCGAACTGATCGCCGTGCGAGGGCACTACTTCGATCTGTACCGGCAGCAGAGCCTCACCGAGACGACGCGCGAGTTGACCGACTTCAGTCCGCGGCTCGTATAACGGTGTGGCGGCGCGCAGAGTGACAGCGTTGCGGCACGAATGAACGAGCTGCTGTGGATCGCCGACGCGGTTGG
>JANLUG010000824.1:0-1249 GCA_031363335.1 Gammaproteobacteria bacterium | reverse complement strand
AAGTACTTTGGCGAGGAGTCCGCGCCCGACTGTGGCAACTGCGACGTCTGCCTGAGCCCGCCGATTACCTGGGATGCCACGGTCGCGGCGCAGAAGTTACTGTCGTGCGTCGTACGCACCGGGCAACGCTTCGGCCCCGCGCATGTCATCGACGTATTGCTCGGCAAAGACAGCGACAAGGTCGCGAAGCACGGCCACGACACGTTGAGCACATTCGGCATCGGCGGCGAACTAACGGATGCACAATGGCGCTCGGTGATCCGACAGTTGCTGGTGCGCGGCTATCTGCACGCCGACGTCGACCGATATGGCGCACTGGCGCTCACCGATATGAGCAGACCCTTGCTGCGCGGCGACGTGACGTTGCACCTGCGCGAAGATCCGACGGCGCCGGTTCGATCGCGCAAACGCCGCGGCGCGCAGCCGGTTGCCGAGGAAGACGCCGGGCTGTGGAATGCGCTGCGCGCGTGTCGCAAGGAACTCGCCGATGCACAGGGTGTGCCGCCATATGTGATCTTCCACGACGCAACGCTTGCCGAAATGATCGCCGTGCGACCGCGCACGACGAACGAACTGCTCGGCATCAGCGGCGTCGGCAACAGCAAACTGGAGAAGTACGGCGAGGCGTTCCTGCGGGTGATCCGCGGCGCGGATGACGACGCCGAAACCGCCGCGTGGGCGATCGAAGCCGACGAGCCTTCGACCTCGTGAGCCTCATCACGCTGAACGACGCGACGCTCGCGTTCGGCCACAAGCTGTTGCTCGACCGCGCCAATCTGCAGATCGAAGAACGCGAACGCGTCTGTCTCGTCGGCCGCAACGGCACCGGGAAATCGACGCTGTTGAACGTCATTCGCGGCGCGATGTTGCCCGACGAAGGCGGCATCTGGCGGCGCGATTCGTTGCGCATAGCCCATCTGGAACAGGACGTCCCGGAAGATCTGACCGCGACCGTCTATCAGACAGTAGCGGCCGGCCTGCCGGAACTCGGCCAAGTGCTGGCGGACTATCACGACGCCAGTCATTCGGTCGCTGACGGCGACGCGACCGCGTTACAACGTCTGGCCGAGTTGCAGCAGCGTATCGATGTGCTCGGCGGATGGAATCTGTCGCAGCGCGTCGAAGAAGTGTTGAGTCGGCTCGCGCTGCCCCCTGATCTGATCGTCAGCGCCTGTTCGGGCGGCACGCGACGGCGGGTCATGCTTGCTCAGGCGCTGGTGTCGGATCCTGACGTGCTGCTGCTCGACGA
>JANLUG010000794.1:0-4712 GCA_031363335.1 Gammaproteobacteria bacterium | reverse complement strand
GGCGGTGGTAGTCGTCCGCTATGTAAAACAGTGTCGTGGCGGGATCGACATCGTCGTTCGAACCGGCCGGCGGCACGAGGTAGCGGGCGCCGGGCACGAACAACGCCAGCCACTCTTCCCGACGCCACTCGTCGAGCAATGCGGCTTCCTGGTACAGAAAGTCTTCGAGTTCGGTGCGCGTCACCGATAGCGTCTGCGGCTTTGCGGCTGCGGCGCTCACGTGCGCGCTCCCGAAATGCGTCGATCCCACTCCCGCCAGAACACGCGCATCTGCGCTTCGTCTTCGATGATCGGATTCGCTTCGTGCATACCTTTCGAGATGTCGTTCCAGCCCGCCATCGCGAGGTTGTTGTAGCCGCGTTGGCACAACGCGAGCGCTTCGCAGTCATCGGGTGTGGCGAAGCCTCCGGGTCCGAGAAACTCCAGATAGTTGTACAGGCGCCGCTCGCGCATCGCCTCGTTCTCGTCCTTCGGCGCCAGCGCCCACGCGCTGACTTTCTGTTGCCCAGGGGAATCCGGAAAGAACGTCCGCACCGTCACCGCCATGATGTCGTTGATCACAAGGTTCGGAAAAATCAGCATGTTGCGATTCTGGTACGCGATGCGCTCGGCACGCGCTTTGCCGAAACGCGCTTCGAGGCGCGCGCGAATTTCGGCTGTGTCGGCGTCGCCTTTTTCGCCCCACGCTTTCACCGGCTTCGCCACGGGTCGACCCCATGGCGCGCCGTATTCGATCACCGCGTGCCCATTGCCGAGATCGTTCGGCTTGTTCACCGTCGTCATGTTCTCGCCGAGCTGGCCGCCCGACGCCATCACATAGTCGAAGTACGTCGCGTGCGTCGGCATGCCGTGATAACCGTCGATGCTGTTCTCGCACAGCAGCTTCCAGTTCGCCGCGAATCCGTATTCCTGCGTGCCGCCGACGATTTCCATGCCGACCTCGGACTGGTCCATCACCAGGTCGATGAACTCGGTGGCGCCGGCAAGATACGAGACGAGATCGACGGCGTTGCGGTCGTAGTTGACGAAGTAGAGTCCGCGATAGTTGTCGAGCTGCGGCACCTGCACGAGGTTGTGCACGCCGTCGACGTTCGAGCCTTCTGCATAACGTTCGGTACCCGGGCGGTTGACGAGCTTGCCCTGCAGGTCGAACGCCCACGCGTGATAGAAGCAGCGGAACATCTTGTCGTTGCCCTGCTTCTCCCGGCACACCATCGCACCGCGGTGCGGGCAGGTGTTGAAGAATGCGCGCACCCGATCGTCTTTGCCGCGCACGAAGATCAGTTCGCGGCCGCCGACCGTACGCGTGAGGAAGTCGCCCTTCGCCGCCACTTCGGATTCGTGGCCGACGTACAACCAGCACGTGTCGAAGATGTAGCGGCGTTCGCGCTCGAGAATTGCCGGGTCCACGAAGACGCGGCGATTGACGCGGAACAGACCGCGCTCGCGATCTTCGGATATGTAGGGTTCGATGATCGTTTCAGCTCGGACGGCACTCATACACTCATCCTCCAATCCCCTCTTTACATACCGTGTGGACGCCTTGTAACATGCGACCCTAGAAATGTAAAGTTCGGGCAATCAGCGAAATACCGCTCCATTCCAACGGCTGAGTGAATCGAGCGACTTTTACCGTTTGTCTACCTTGTATGAAAGGAAGCCCATGTCTGCTACACAACCCCGCATGACCCAGGACCAGCGCTCGGCGCTCACCAAGGACAAACTGGCGCGCGCCGCATTCGAAGTGATCCGCGATGTCGGCTACGCCGGCTTCCGCACCGCCGCCGTCGCAAAGGCCGCCGGTGTGTCGCAAGGCGGTCAGCTGCACCACTTTCCGACAAAGGACGACCTCGCGCTCGCGGCGGTCGAATACGGCAACGCGCTCGCAACGCAAAAGACGGACGAGAATCTCGCGCGCTTCACCGCGGCTGACGAACCCATCGAAGCAATCATTGCAGACAGCATGGACTACTACTTCTCGGGCTCGTTCGACGTGGCGATCGATGTCGTGAAGTCGGGCTCGCAGAACGCCGAACTGCGCCGCGACATCGCCGACTCGAGCCGCGCCTTTCGTGAATTCGCCGAACGCGGCTGGCTCGAAAAACTGGTCGAACGCGGTTGGTCCGTCTCCGACGCGCAAGACATCATCGATTTATCGACCAGCCTCGTGCGCGGTTTCGCGATCCGCAAATGGATCCATCGCGACACCGGCCAATACAAGCGCCTGATGGAACGCTGGGTCGACATCGTCTACGCCGGTTTTGCAACGCCGAGCCAACGCCGCGCGCGCGCCGGATCGAGATAACAGATCAATCAGGGGGTGACACCCCGAGGGAGGATACGTGGACTTCGAAATGCCGAGCGAGAACGACCGGCGCCGCCGCGCCGTGCGCGCGTGGTACGAAGCAAATCCAAAACCGACGGGCATGGAACTCGCAAGAGCCGGCTACGTCGTGCCGCACTGGCCCAAGCCGTGGGGTATGGAGGCGGAACCGGAGTTGCAGCTGATCATCGACGACGAGCTGAAGCGCGCCGGCATTTCGCGGCCGAACAATCCGGTCGCCATCAACAACTGCGGCATCTCGCTCGTGCTGCACGGCACGAAGGAACAACAGGACCGCTACCTGTGGCCCGCCCTATCCGGCGAAGAGACGTGGTGCCAGCTGTTCAGCGAACCGAGTTCCGGCTCGGACCTTGCGAGCCTGCGCACACAAGCGGTTCTGCACGGCGACCACTACGTGATCAACGGCTCGAAGATCTGGACGTCGCTCGCGCACAAAGCGGCGATCGGCATCATGGTGGCGCGCACGAACCCGTCCGAGCGCAAACACAAAGGACTGTCGACGTTCATCATCGACATGCACGTGCCCGGCGTCGAAGTGGAACCGATCGACGACATGACCGGCTTCCCGAACGAATACAACCAGTGCTTCTTCACCGACGTACACGTGCCGGTCGGCAACCGCGTGGGCGGCGAAGGCGAAGGCTGGCGCATCAGCAACGCGCAACTGCAGACCGAACGCGTTGCGCTCGCGAAGCCGGGCGCGATCTGGGGCACAGGTCCGTCGGCGCGGGAACTCGTTGCGGGTTTGTATGAATCCGGCGCCTTGACGGATCCGTTGGTGCGCCAACAGGCCGCGGAACTGTACATCGAAGGCGAAATTCTGCGGCTGCTGAAATACCGCAACTTGAGCGATCGTCTACAAGGGCGCCCGCTCGGGCCGGAGTCCGCCGTGCAGAAAGCGTTATCGGCGCCACACGGTCAACGCGTGATGGCGATGGCATTGGAGTCGATGGGCCCGCGGGGCCTCATCCAGCGCGCCGAGCCGTTCGAAAATCAGGCCAGCGAAGATGGGCTCAGCGAAGAACTGGCCGGCTGGAGTTGGGGCATCTGGTTCAGCCCGGCGGTGACACTCGGCATCGGCACCACCGAGATCATGAAGAACGTCATCGCCGAACGTATGCTCGAGATGCCGCGCGAAGACGACCCCGATGTGCGCAAGCCGTGGAATGAAACGCAACAGACGCGCAGTGCGCACGAAAAGAGAGTCGCATCATGAATTTCGCCTTCAACGAAGATCAGGACCGGCTGCGCGACAGCGCCGTGCGTTTTCTGCGCGACCGCATCGACCTGAGCCGGCTCACCGCGCAGGGCAATCGCCCGAACACGACTTACGACACCGCGTTGTGGAACGAGATCGTTGCGCTTGGCTGGACCGGCCTGATCGTGCCGGAGGAATACGGCGGCCTCGGCATGAGCCTGGTCGACTGGGTCGTGATCACCGAAGAACTCGGCCGCAGTCTTGCGCCCTGCCCTTATCTCGGCAACTTCGCGGGCTCCCTCGCGCTGATGCGCGCCGGCACATCCGAGCAGAAGGAGTTGCTGTTACCGCAGATCGTCTCAGGTACCGCGCAAGCGGCGCTGGCGTGGAGCGAGAGCGAACAGTCCGAAGATCCACACGCGGTCGCGGCATCTGTGAAGGCCGGCTGCATGAATGGGACGAAACGTTATGTCATCGATGCGGACACGGCGACGCATCTCGTCGTGTCTGCACGCGACGCTTCAGGATCGTTGGGGCTGTATCTCGTTGCGCGAGACCAGACCGGCGTCTCGATCGAGGTAGCCTCGTGGATGGACGTCACGCGGCGCGTCTGCACGGCGACATTCGCGAACGCAAAAGCCGAACCGATGTCGGGCGATTTCGACGCCGCGTGGAGCTGGATCACCGACCGGGTATTGCTCGCACTGTCGTCGGAAAACGCCGGCGGCGCCGATGCGATCCTGCGCCAGACCGTCGCATATGCGAATCAGCGCGTGCAGTTCGGCAAGCCGATCGCGTCGTATCAGGCGATCAAGCACAAGTGCGCCGACATGCTGATGAAGGTGGAGTCCGCGAAAGCGCTGACGTACTACTGCGCGTGGGCCTTGTCGGAAGGCGACGCGGCCGGCCCGGTCGCTGCGTCGATGGCGAAGAGCTTCACGTCGGATGCGTATCGGTTCTGCACGGCCGAAGCGATCCAGATCCACGGCGCGATCGGCTTCACGTGGGAGATGACGGTGCACCTGTATTTCAAGCGAGCCCGTGCGAACGCGGTGATGTTCGGCAACCCGGCGGCGCACCGCGAACGCGTCATCGAACTGGTCACCGCCGCGTGACTCGTCACGGCCGCATGAGCGCCCCAACCAACGATCGCGGCCGGCCGCTCGACGG
>JANLUG010000783.1:0-12463 GCA_031363335.1 Gammaproteobacteria bacterium | reverse complement strand
GAGATCGCCGTACAGGTTCCGATTCGATTCGAGCGCCGCCGCATACTCTTCGCCATACCAGCGTTCGCGTCCGAACGTCATGTCGCTGAACGCGCGCGAAAACTCGACATACGAGGATCTTTCGCGCACTAACGCCACGAGCGCTGCGCCATAACGTCTGCGGTATTCGGCCCAACTCTGATCGTCGGGCACGAAGCGCTTGGCCTGCGTCTCGATCAGTTGCTTCTGTTCGTTGTTGAGGCGGCCGCTGAAGAACTCGAAGTAATCGCGGAACTCATCCGCCCAACGCTCGCGCCGCTCGTCGGTCGACAGCTTCGCGTACGGCTTGATGTACTTCTTGATGTCTTTGTCGTACTGCACGCTGAACTGATCGAGCTGCGCGTCCGTTGCGGAGTACATCAGTTGCGCGGACATCGGCAGCGACGCCGTCAGGACCTGCTTCCACCACTCCTCGATCTCCGTGCGAAAGACGAACAACTCCTCAACCGTGGCGCCGTCGGCCAGTTCGCCGTCGAGGTGCCGGATCGCGCGCGCATAGATCGGCAGTTGCTGGGTTCGGTGCCAATACAGGACGGAAGCAAGTTCTGCCTTGAAAAACGCGTCCTGTCGCGGATCGAGTTCCATGTAGTCGTCCATGGACCACTTGATGAGGCGGTCGAGGTTGTTGTAGGCGAGCTTGACGCCGCAACCGGATATCGACGCGGCGAACAACACCACGAGCGAAATCGACAGCAGCTGCCTGGTGATCGAACGCGACTGTGGGCAACCGTTGGTTGCTTGCGTGCCGGTCAAGGGGTCACGCGCGCGCGATCCGCGGTATTCGACGTTATGAAGTTGATGATCCAGCGTCCCACCATCGACTGATGCACCGGCTTCGCAAGTGACTCGACACCGGCACTGTAGAGCGGTTCGCCAAGCAGGTCGCGGCGCAATTCGATGAGCGCACGCGAATAGCCTTTCGAGAATTCGGGGTGGCCCTGGAACGTCAGGATGTGGTCGCCGATCGTGAAGCCGCTGTTCGGGCACGACGGCGTCGCCGCAAACACTTCGGCGCGCTCCGGCAGCCGCACTACCTGATCCTTGTGGCTCGACAACAAGCCGAAGCGCTCGCGATAGGGCAGCATCCATTCGGAAGGCAGCAACACGCGAGTCTCCTGCACGCCGACCGCCCAGCCCACGTCCGCCGCGCGCGTCTCGCCGCCCAACACGTGCGCGATCAGCTGATGGCCGAAGCAGATGCCGACGAGCGTGTGCTGCGCGGCGTCGAGTTCCTGCACGAACTCAGCCAGTCGGTGGATCCACGGTTGATCGTCGTAGACGCTCTCCCGGCTGCCGGTGATCAGGTACGCGTCGCACTCGTCGAGCAACGCGGGATATTCGCCGCGCCGCACGTCGTAGTCGCGGAATTCGACCGGCACGTCGGTAGCACTCGCCATGAGCACCGCGCGAAACATCGCCGGATAGTCGCCGAAATCGGCCTGGAACTCGTCGCGCACCGCGTCGGTCCTGAGAATACCTATTCGCATCGTTTTACCGTGATCCTGCCGCCGCAAAGCATTAGATGATCTCGAAGTATCGCTCCAGCTGCCAGTCGTTCAACGAACGCGTGTATTCGCGCGCTTCCCAGAGCCGGCTCGAAACGAAGTGGTCGACGAACGCATCGCCAAACAACGTCCGCGCCGACTTCGATGCGGCGAGGCGTTCCGCCGCCTGCCGCAGATCGACGGGAAACCGACCCGGACCCTGCATCTTGTCGGCAACGTCGTACGCGTTGCCGGTGACGGGTTCACCCGGTTCGAGGCGCTCGACGACGCCGAGCAGCGCGGCGCCGATGATCGCGGATGCCGCAAGGTAAGGATTCGCGTCGGCGCCGGAGACGCGACACTCGATGCGCTGCGACTTCGAAGAGCCCGGGATCACCCGAATGGCCGACGTGCGGTTCTCGATGCCCCAGGTAAATGCGGTCGGTGCCCATGCGCCCTTCACGAGCCGCGTGTAGCTGTTCACGGTCGGCGCAACCAGCGCGATGAACTCGGGCAGGTAGCGGCGCAAGCCGCCGAGCGCGTGCCGTTGCACGGTGCTCATCCGATGCGGCGCGGTGCCGTCGAAGAACAGGCTCGTACCGTCGTCGCCCCAGAACGAGAAGTGGCAGTGACCGCTCTGGCCCGGGTACTTCATCGACCATTTCGCCATGAACGTCGCCATCAACTCGCGCTTCTCGAAGTAGACCTTCGTGAACGTCTTGAACAGATTCCCGCGGTCGGCGGCGGCCAGTGCATCCGTCACCGCCAGCGCACCCTCCCATACGCCGGGGCCGGTCTCGCAGTGCAGCGCCTCCAGGGGGCAATCCAGCGCGTTCGTGTAGTCCATCAATCCGGTAAAGAGTTCCGACTCGGTCGACGCCCGCAACACCGAATAGCCGAAGTTGCCGGGCGTGAGCGGTTTCAGATCGCGATAGCCTTTCGCGCGCACGCTGTGCGGCGTCTCGTCGAAAACGAAGAACTCGTACTCGAAGCCGAGCTTCACCTTCATGCCCTGTGCCGCCGCTTGCGCCAACACGCCGCGTAGCCGGGTGCGCGGGCACAACGAGTGCTCACTGCCGTCTGTGGCAACAAACTCGCCGAGGAAGAACGGGGTCGCCGCATCGGGCACCCAGCGCATCGTGTCGGCGATCAGTTTGAAATGCGCATCCGGATAGCCGGTGTGCCAGCCGGTGTAGCGGGCGTTGTCGTATAACTGGTCCGCCACGTCCCAACCGAACACGCAATCGCAGAATCCGCCGCCGTCGCCGAGCAGGCTGGCGAACTTGTCGAGGCTGACGTATTTACCCCGGATGACGCCGTCGATGTCGGTCAGGCCGAGCTCGACGCGAGTGACCCCCTTGTCGCGTAAAGACTGCAATGTCGGTTGCGCGGCATCGATCATGACTCACCTCGTTGTAGCAATGTGGTGTCGAAATTCGGTGGGAGTTGTCCACTCTCGCTGTGGATAACTCGTTGGATAACTCCAATGAACGTACAGCGACACCAGAGAATACGGCAGTCGACGCGAATTGATCAAAAATTAAACAACAGCCGTAATCGCCTATCTTTCAATCGCTTAGAGGAGAGACCTCGTAAATGCGTTGAAGAAGTCGCGGCATCGTGAGACGTTCATGACAGTCGATCGGACACTGTGCATAACCCCGCCGGCCCATCGCACGACACCACTTGTGAGTGGCTGCTTCCAATGCCGACCACGCAATGTCTGGATCGGGTACCCGAAGCCAGCCGTCTGCGCCCCTCAACGCAGACGTTTGGGAGATTGGACTCAGTCCAAGTCCTGGTCGGCCGGCAGGCGCACGGCGGATTCTTCGGCCGTGAACGGCACGATCTCGGTGAACACCACCGGATCGAGTTCGGGGTCGGTCACCACATCCACTTTGAACGCGTACTGGACCTCGAGCCGCGTCCGCTCTGCGGCGGCCTCGGGCGTCGGCGGATCGGCACTCCAACTCGGTGGCGCGCTCAGCGCCGCAAGGATCAGCAGCACCGATTCGAATACGAATATCCGTTTATGGGACATAGCGAAGCATCCAGTAGAGCGTGACGCCATCGTCGTTGATCCAATCCTGCGAGCCTTTATCGGCCACCGGAACGGAGAACCTCAATTGCGCGTCGAGCTGATGCGCATGCGTGTTGCCTAGCCACGTTCCGAGGGGCAGATCCCAGCCCAATCCGACGCTCGCGAGCCCAACCGAAACATCGTCGGCGAACTCGCGTTTGATTTCGCCATAGGCACCGTCCGCGAACAGCAGGAAGTCGCCCGCGCGTCCGGCTGCCGGCGTCATCCGAAAATCGAGACCGACATAGATGCCGTCGTCGACCGACGCGGTCGAACGGTCAAAGGCCTGCACGCGGCCGGGACCACCCAGACCCATCTGCAGCGTGCCCGGCATCGCGGTACTGGAGAGTTGCCCAGCCACCACGAGACGCAACGTCTGTGGCAGTGTGAATCCGGGCAGTGAGATCAGCCGCCACGCGGAACCGTCCATCCGCAGCCGATAGAACGGACTCGATTGGCCGGCCTCTTCACCCGACTCGAAACCGCCGGCGTCGAGGCCGATGCGGCCGTTCAGCGAGATACGCGGCAAATCGAAGACGCGATCGGTCGATGCTCCGGCCGCAACGAACCACAGCGATTGGTCGCTGAGTGAGCCCGGCGCGCCGTCCGTATCGAGTTGCAACTTTTGATAATTCAGGCCTGCGTCGAGCGCGACGGATCGCGTGCGACTGCGCGCGAGCACCTCGGTCACACCGAGTTCGGCCGTATCCGCGGTGCCGTTCTGTTCGCTCGTGCCGTCGCTGTAGTCGAACTGGTCGCGCGATACGCGCGTGTGCAGGCGGGTTCGCAGACCTTGCAACGGCGTGTCGTAACCCAGGTAGCCGTAGTAACTGCTCTCGGGATTGCGCGTGGCGAGCGCGCCGATCGACAGCGCGTCGCCGTGACCGGTGGGGTCGAACCAGCTGCCGTCGACGAAGACGCGTTCGCTGCCGGTGTGATCGTCGCCTTCGTTGTCGACACGGATCTGCGCACCCCAGCTGCGCTCGTTGCGCGCGACGAGATTCAGATCGCTCGCGCCGACCGCTTCACCGGCGACGAACGTGCCTTGCGCATCGAGGCTGGGAAGATCGTTGATCAGATACATCGCCGATTCCGCGCGATCGCGCCGCACCGGCTCACCGACCTGATCCGCAAACGCGCTGGTCAGCAACTTCGCGTGCACCCGCGACTCGCCGCTCACACGGACGTCGGCAAGCGTTCCAGGCAGCACCTCGAAGAACACATCCGCATCCGCGACGTCTTGCGAGGGCAGGTACGCAGTTGCCAGCGGTAGACCGTGGGCGCGATAAAACGCGGTCAATCGCGCAGCGACCTGTTCGAGTTCGACGAGCGACGCGCCGCGGCGCGACTTCTGTGCCGCGAGCAACGCGCTCAGCTGCACCGCGTCGCGGTCGCTCAATTTCTGACCCTGGTTCACGCCCAACGATTTGAGCAGCATGCCGATTTCTTCGAGCTCGGCGGCGGTGAATCCGCTCGGGCCCGGCCGCGATGCGTCGTTGATGTCTTTCAGCGCGGTGGCGAGCACGGCATCGACGGACTCCTCGGTAATGCCCAGATCGGGATACGCGCTGAAGTGGCGCACGGCCAGGTGGTCGACCGCAATCCGCGGGCTGGTCGCCGGATTCGGGTCGCGCTGTTTTACCGGCGGGATGGTCGGGATGGTATTGCTCCACGCGGCCGTAGCACCGACTGCGATGACGATGACGGACACGACCAGCGCCCACCACCACACGCGGCGACTCGTCCGCGGCAACGCTTCGTTCACCGGGGTCGGCTCGATCGGCGCCGCCGCCGGGATCGGCCGCTCGAGCCAGCGCGGTTGGGTATCGTCGCCGTGTTCTTCGGCTTCGCCGCTGGCGAAGCGCTCGATGACTTCCGTCCGGATGCGTCGGTAATCGGGCGTCGACAGTTCGCCGGCCGCGTGGGCTTTTGCGATCCGGCGCAAACGCTCGCTGTCCGGGCTCAAGCGAAGCAGAGTCATGGCACCTCCCGTACCAAACGTATGCCTGTCGACGGATCGCCGGCACTCGATACCGATTGCGCGGCGCGGCCATCGCACGCGGAAATCGGATCGGTGTACGAGCCACCCATCACGACGGGCACATCACCATCCATTACCCATTCGCGGACGTTGCCGAACAGGTTCAACAAGCCTAGTTCGTTCTGCGCGCCCGACGTCACCGGCACGGTTTCACGCCCGCGGCTGACACCGGCCACGCGTACCTGGCAGTTTCGATTCGGATCGGGCTTGCCGGCGCTTGCTACGCGTTGCCATTCCGCGCGGGTCGGCAATCGGTAGTGGCGACCGCTGTGCTGCGACAGCCAGTCAGCGTACGCCGCGGCGAGTTCCAAACCGACGCCGGTGGCGGGCCGATTGCCGGTTGCGGTGCTCTGGCAGCGGCCGGTTTGCGCACAGAACGGCGCGAGGTCCGCCTCGGAGACTTCGAACTTGCCGATCGCAAAGCGGGTGTCGCCGTCGGCGACGACCACCAATCGCGGGCCGGTGAGTCCGCCGTCGAGTTCGTCGGTGCAGAATCCGCTGCGCCCCGCGGCCGTTCCCTTACCGACCAGATAGCGCATCGCGCACGGATCGAGTTTCAAATTCGCGAGCCGGGGTACCGGACCGAACGCAACGATCGCCTGCTGACGCAGCGACATGGACCGATCCTGATCGACCTCACCCAGCCGGACGACGCATTGCGCGATCCATTCGGTGATCGCGCCGTCGATTGCCGCTACGTCCTTCGGATAGCGCGCCCGTAACGCCGCCGCCTGCCGACCCGATGCGGCAGCGTCCGCTCGTTGACAATCGGTGCGCGCCAGCGCGGCAAGCTCCGATTTCACATTCGCCGTATCGGTTCTACGTGCCGCTTGCGCTTGCGTGCGCGCAAGCGATTTGCGCAGCACATCGAGCTTGTCGCCGAAGCCGTTGAATGCATCGGGATCGAATACCCTCGGTTGCGCGAGTTTGATCAGCTGATCGGCTCTGGCCGCATCACCCGCACCGATCAAGCGACCGATCGCCGCGAGATAGGCCTCGCCCAGTTGCAATTCCAGTTCGGCACGCCGAACGCTACCCGGAAATGTCCGGGTAAAGCGCAAGAGTCCCGTCTCGACGTCGTCGACCCAGCTTTTGTCGAAACGATCGCCGCGAGTCATTTCGCTCAGCCGCGCGGCTTCGCGTTGTTCCAGCAGCGCATGTCCGTCCGCGAAGCGGCCGCCCGCCTGCTGATCCGCATACCGCAGCAGCGCGTACGCCGCATCGAAATCGTCGGTCGCTTCGATCTGTTTCTGCAACTTCGCCAGGGTGCGGGTCTGCAAACGTTTGAACGCGTCACCGTTGCCGTCGAGCGCGACGAGCGCCCTCACTTCTTCATCGAGGCGATGCTTCCAGCGCTCGTCGAAGACATTCTCGTCGAGCAGCCGATCGATGCGCGCTTCCTGCGCATCGATCAACGTATCGTGGGCGACGGCCGAGCGGTCCACCGCCGACGTTCCGAGCCACAGCGCAAGCGTGCCGACGGCAACCGTCACCGCAAAAGCGACGATGTACCAGGGTCTGGCGCCGGAGGTGCGCAGCAGTCCAGAGATCACCTCGTCCATACTCTGCGGGCGCTTTACACGTTCCAGTTCGAGCGCGCGCGATAGTGTGCGCCATTGTCGCCTCGTCAGGCGTCTGACACGTTCGGCCCGCAGCCCTTGCTTCGCGGCTTCATCGGCGCGCACGCGGTCGTACGGATGGCGACCGGTGAGCATCAGGTAGATGACGACGGCCAGCGAGTAAATGTCGTCGGCCGGCTGCGGCACATCGCCCTGCAGCATCTCGCGGCTTGCGAATGCCGGCGTCAGCGCCGCGAGTTTCGAAGGATCGAACACCGTGTCGTCGCCGTCGTAGTGGTGTACACGAACGGCGCGTGCAATGCCGAAATCGAGGATCTTCGCGGTGCCCTCGCGAGTGACGAAGACGTTGCCCGGCTTGAAGTCGGAATGCGTGATGCCGCCTTCATGCGCACGCTTGAGACCTGCGCACATGCCTTCGATCAACGGCCACAGCATTGCGTCGGGCAAACCGTTCGGATAGTCCTTCAACAGCGTTGCAAGTTCCTGACCCTGCAGGAGCTCCATCGTCATGTAAGGAACATCGCCGTCCTTGTCGAAGTCGAAAATCGAGACGATGTTCGGATGCGCGATGCCTTGTGACTTAGACGCCTCGCGCTGCAGCGCGATGAATGCATCGGGATGCGCGCGAAAGTCGTTGTTGAGGACCTTGATCGCGACGTACGGCTGCCGATCCTGCGCTTCGACCTTGCGCAGATCTTTCGCGCGATACACGGTACCCATGCCGCCGGAGCCGATCTTCTCGTCGAGGATGAAGCGTTGTTTCAGGATGCGCGGCGTCGCCGCAGCCTGACCGGTGCCCGACCCGCTGTTGCCGCGCAGCACCGTGATGTCGTCAGCGGTGGTGTCGGTCGTGTCGGGTTTCTTCTCGGTCATCGCCACCTTCTACGCTCCCGACGCGACACCACGACCGATACGTTGTCGCGCGCACCGTGCGCGAGGCACTCACGAACCAGGCGAACCGCACTCTCGCTGACGCTTTCTGCATCGAGCAGATCGCGGATCTGCTGATGTTTCAGCTCGCGATACAGGCCGTCGGTACACAGCAGAAACGTGTCGCCGAGGCAGATGTCGAACACCGCTACGTCGAGAAACAGCTGTCCGTGTCCACCCACCGCACGCGTCACGACGTTCGTTTCGCGCGCCAGCGCAGTCTGCTCCGTGATCAGACCATCGTCGAGAAGGTCGCCGATCGGATTGTGGTCGCGGGTGATCTGCGTTAGCACGCCGTGTCGCAGCCGATACAGACGGCTGTCGCCGGCCCATAGCGCAACGCCGACGTCGTCGTCCGCCAAAAGGGTCACCACGGTGCTGCCGACCGTCCGGCCGCGATGCTGTGTCATGCCGTGATCGCGCAGCCGATGATTGACGTCGCACAACAGATCGTCGATCTGGTCGACCATCTCCGCGAGCGTCGAGCGCGGTTTCGCGGCGGCGAGCGCTTCTGCGATCGCCTGACTCGCGACGTCGCCGGCCGCATGACCGCCCATGCCGTCGGCAACCGCCCACAGGCTGAGATCATGACGCACGAGTACTGCGTCTTCGTTGTTCTTGCGCCGATTTCCCCGATGCGTCTCCGAGGCGTACTGCCAGCGATCACTCATCCACTCACCCTGCATGAAGGAAACTGACGACCGAATCGGACATCAACGGCTCACCGAAGCTGATCCAGCCGGTGCCCCACAATCGACAACTGCGGCGATGCAGATACAGCACGGTTTCGTCTTCGTTGCGCACGAAGGTGCCGTTGCTGCTCTCGTCGAACAACCAGAAAGCCTGACGCCGGCAGACGATGCGCGCGTGATGACGCGATGCGAAGGGTCGAAGGAGTTCGAAATCGGAGTCGGCATCCCGTCCGACGCGATATTCGGTACCGTCCGCGAACGACAACGACTCTTGTCGTCCGCCAAATGAAAGAACCAGCCGCGTGGCCGGTGCCAATTGCCGAGCTTCCATGCCGTGCAACCGCCAAATTCGTCTTGTCGACGCCGAAGGATAGCGAACGCCTACATGTCGATACTGCGATGCCGTACACACTTGCAGGTCCGACCGCGACTCAACGCAGTCGTGGCGCCGGGCGGCGCCTCAGTGCATCAGCGCGAACATCCGCCGACGATAGGTCTTCGCCAGATCCGAGCCCTTGGGCAGCAGCGCGAAGATCCTGACCAGTGTCGTGCGGCCGATGTCTTCGCGGAATTTTCGATCCTTTTGCAGGATATGCATCGCGTGCTCCAGCGCGACCTCGTAGTGGTCGCTGACGGCATCTACGACGGCGGCCTGGTAACGCAGTTCCAGATCGTCGGGGTTCTTGCTCAAGCCGGCTTCGATGTCTGCGAGTTCGCCCATGCCGGCGGCTTCTTCCATCATCTGCAGGCGGGTCAACGGGCGTTCGCGTCCTTCGGTACCTTCCGGGATCGTCGCGAGCACGCTGCGCGCCTGGTCGAGATCGCCGCTCAGCACCAGCACGTCGGCGTACTCGAGTTTGAACGCCGGATTGTTCGGCTCGGCGGCGAGCGCCTGCTTCAACATCGTCAGCGCGTTCGCGTAGTCGCCGGACGCGAGCACCTCGTCGAGTTGCTCGCGCAACAACTCGCCGCTCGTCATCGTCAGACGATCGAGCATCGCGCGCAGCGCGTGCTCGCCCTGTGGGCCTTCCATCTGATCGACCATCTGGCCGTCCTGGATGACGCGGATCGCAGGCAATCCCTGCACGCGCAGATGCTGTGCCAGCGATTGATCGCGCGACACATCCGACAACGCCAGCGCGAACTTACCGCCGTACTGGCCCGCCAAGGTCTCCAGCACCCGCCGCGCATCTTTCGCGGGCGGCAATTGATCAGCCCAGAACAACACCACCACCGGTATCTGTCGTGACCGTTCGATGACATCAGCCTGAAAGTTCTTGGCGGTAACGTCGAATACCGCGCGAGTCTCTGCCATGACAGGTCCAGCGATCAAATTGGGGAGGGGCATTCTACCCGACGCCGATTGCAGGCTTAAACCGCTCAAACAAAGAACGAGAGCGCTGGCGCTTCCGGGGTCAATTAAGGAAAATGCCGCCCCGGAGAAGTGGCCGAGTGGTCGAAGGCGCTTGACTCGAAATCAAGTAAACGGAAACGTTTCGGAGGTTCGAATCCTCTCTTCTCCGCCAGACCACCTCCAGCCGCCTTCCGGTTACATCCACGGCACAGCGACGCTCCGCCCACGCCCATAGACTCCGCCGCGTCCCTTTGCTTCCCCGAGCGCCCCATGAAGCTTCAGTTCCTCGCGCTATTGTTCGCGGCCACCTCCGTACTAGCCGCCGAGCCCGACTCGCAGTCGGCAACGCGCAATGCCACGACCGAACCCGCCAGTGGCACCGTCGTATCAACCGGGTCGGCAGCGGGCTCGCCCTGGGCTCCCCAGCGCGCAGACGAGGATCAGAGCTCCGACGAGGACGGGTGGACCACCACGAGCGGCAACATCAACTACGAATCGGGCGCAATCTGCATCACCAAGGGTGCGGGCGGCATTTGCCTCGAGGACGACGGCGACTAGCAAGGCGGATCGACCCGTTCGGTTTCAAAGAGAGTCCACGTCGTCACCCGCTGACGGACCGGCGAGGGGGAGAAGGCTCGACAACGCAAGGCGTTGCGGCAATCCTGTACTGAACTCACGCTCGTCTACAACGGATAATGCTCGGATATGCGCCGCGAATCGCTGCGAACGCGGTGAAAGCCGCCCCCGTCGTCACGCGCAGCCACCTCGTGCGCCGCCTGCTGCGTCTCGCCGGCCCTTACTGGAACTCAGAACGCAAAAGCAAAGCACGCGCTGCGACGGCTTTGCTGATCCTGCTGACCGGGGCTCAAGTCGGACTCTCCGTGTGGGGCAACTATTGGAACCGCGCGCTCTTCGACGCGCTCGAACAACGCTCCGTACGCGGCGTGCTGGTGCAGGTCGGCGTGTTTGCGCTGATCTTCGTAGTTTCGATCGCTGTTACGGCCGCGCACCTGCTCGTAAAGCGCTCGCTGCAGCTCGACTGGCGTGGCTGGCTTACCGACCGGCTGATCGGGCGATGGATGGAAGACGGTCGACACTACCGCCTGCTGTTCAACAAAGGCGAGCACGACAATCCCGATCAGCGCATTGCCGAAGACATCCGCATCGCAACCGAAAGCGCGGTCACGCTGTTGCATTCACTCACGTTTGCGCTGATGAGCCTCGGGTCGTTCGTCGGCATCCTCTGGTCGGTGTCGGGAACGATCACGATGCCTGGAACCAGCATCGAGGTACCCGGTTATCTGGTGCCGCTCGCGTTCCTTTACGCAGGGATCGGCACGCTGCTCGGCAGGGTGCTTGGTCGACCGCTGGTTCGATCGACCAACGCTCTGCAGACCGCCGAAGCCAATTTCCGTTTCGGCCTCTCCCGCGCGCGCGAGCACTCGGAGTCGATTGCGCTCATGCATGGCGAGCCGATCGAACGCAGCGGCGCAGCGGCGCGCTTCAAGCAGGTGATGCGCGACTTCGACCGACAGTCGCTCGCTTATCTCGGCATCGTCTCGTTCTGGAATGGTTACGGCGGATTGCTGCCGGTGTTCCCTCTGCTCGTCGCAGCGCCGCAATACATCATGGGCGCGATGTCGCTCGGCGTACTGATGCAAGCGGTACAGGCATTTCAGCAACTGACCTCGGCGCTGTCGTGGCCCGTGAACAACCTCGCCGAAATTGCCCACTGCCGTACGTCGGCCGAACGCGTGCTATCGCTGCACGAAGACATCGAGCGGCTCGATACTCACGTGCACGCGCCGGGCGACCACCGCATCACGCTGGAACGCGGCGAAGACCGGCGTCTGACGATCGACGATCTGTGCATCGCTGAACCATCGGGGTTGGTCGTCATCGAGCACTTCGATGCAGTGATCAACCGCGGCGAACGCGTGCTGCTGACCGGCGACCCAACGCTGACGAGCAGCTTGTTCAAAGTGATCGGCGGGTTGTGGCCCTGGGGCAGCGGACGTGTGCGGTTACCGGCCGACGGCGGCTTCCTGTTCATGCCGCAGCGCCCATTCCTGCCGGAAGGCACGCTGCGCGAAGCGTTGTGCTACCCGAAACCGCGCGATGCCTTCGACGACCGCGCGATGCACCACGCGCTCGAATGCGTCGACGCCGAATGGCTGGTGCCCCGCCTCGACGAAACCGACAACTGGGAACAGAAACTGCCGCAGCAGGCACAGCAGCGGCTCGGCCTCGCGCGCGTTCTGCT
>JANLUG010000756.1:0-3057 GCA_031363335.1 Gammaproteobacteria bacterium | reverse complement strand
GTCGCGCTCGGCAACGCGCCGCATGATCCGCGTATCGTTGCGGCGTTGCGGTTGCGCCGCCACGACGCCACTGAGTTGCTCGCAGAACACATCGACTGGGCACTGGCGCGGCAACTCGACCGCGCGCAACTCACGGAAGCTTGAAGAAGCGCGACCGGTAGTACGCGAGTTCGGCGATCGATTCGCGGATGTCGGCCAGCGCCAGATGCTGGCTCTGCTTCGAAAAACCGCCGAGCACGTCCGGCGCCCAACGCCGCGCCAACTCCTTCACTGTGCTGACATCGATCATCCGGTAGTGCAGATAACCTTCGAGCGTCGGCATGTAGCGCGCGAGAAAGCGGCGATCCTGCCAGATCGTGTTGCCGCACAGGGGCGCCTGGCCTTTCTCGACGTGACGCTCGATGAACGCCAGCGTCACCGCCTCCGCTTCCGTCGGGCTGATCCCTTCGGTGCGGACGCGCTGCACGAGACCGGACGCCGTGTGGTGCGATGTGTTCCACGCATCCATCGCGGCCAGCTTAGTCTCGCCCTGCGCAAGCGCGATCGCCGGACCTTCGGCGATGACGTTCAAATCGCCGTCGGTGATGATGGTCGCCATCTCGAGAATGACGTCGTGCTCCGGGTCGAGGCCGGTCATTTCGAGATCCATCCAGACGAGATTGCTGATCACATCGGCTACCACGAGAAAAAGTAGAGGATATCAGCGTTGCGGCGAATGCGGCTCGACGCTCGTTGTATCATCCGCGCCGACTTCGATTTCGAGCACCGTCTTGAACTACCTCCTCGAACCCACCGAACTCGCGGCCAGAATCGCCGCGGACCGCAACCTCGTGCTGATCCACGTCGCATCCGCGGAGGCTTACGCGGGCGGTCACATCGCCGGTGCCATTCATGTAGCGCCGGGCGAACTCGTCTCCGGCATCAGACCCGCCACCGGCCAGCTGCCCGACAGAGTCCGCCTCGAACAGCTGTTCTCGCGCATCGGCTATCGAGCCGACGCGACCATCGTCGCGTACGACGATGAAGGCGGCGGTTGGGCCGGCCGCTTCATCTGGACGCTCGATATCATCGGCCACGCCGATTGGCTTTATCTCGACGGCGGCATTCACGCGTGGGCCGCAGCGGGATTGCCGATCGACCGCACACCCGCGCGCGCGCAACCGACACCGGTGCAACTGTCGATCGATCGCGCGCCGATCGCCGACGCGCAGGACATCCTCGATCGCCTCGGCGACGCATCGACGGTCATATGGGACTGCCGCGGCGCCGATGAATACACCGGCCGACGCGCCACCGCCACGCGCAACGGACATATTCCCGGCGCCGTGCATCTCGACTGGCTCGATCTGATGGATCGCGCACGACAGCTGCGTCTGCGCACCGACGTGGCAGCGCTGCTCGAAACAAAAGGCATCACGCGCGACAAAGCCGTCATCGCGCACTGTCAGACGCACCACCGTTCGGGGCTCGCTTACCTCGTCGGCCGGATGCTCGGTTATCCGAATATCCGCGGCTACCACGGCTCGTGGTCCGAGTGGGGCAACCGCGACGACACGCCGATCGAGACCGGTCCGTGAGCGCATTCGTCCAGCTGCAACGGCTGCTGCCGCAACACGCGCTGTCGCGGCTGCTCGGCAAGTTCGCGAATTCGCCGTTGCTGAGTCGGCCGTTGATCCAGGCGTTCAGCTCGGCATACGGCGTCAGTCTTCAGGAAGCCGAGCGCGGGACGATCGACGAATACCGGACGTTCAACGATTTCTTCACGCGCTCGCTCGTCGCATCGGCGCGCCCGCTACCGGACGACCGCAGCGCACTCGTTTCCCCCGCGGATGGCGTCGTAAGTCAGCTCGGAACGATCAGCAACGGGCAATTGCTGCAGGCAAAAGGCATTCGCTATCCGCTGGCGTCCCTCGTGGTCGACCACCGCGCGCAGGCGACCTTCGACGGCGGCTGGTTCGCGACGATCTACCTCGCACCGTCCGATTACCACCGCGTGCACGTGCCGCTCGACGCAACACTCGTTCGATCCGTTGCAGTGCCCGGCGAATTATTTTCCGTGAACGCGAAGACCGAAGCGGGAGTGGAGCGGTTGTTCTGTCGCAACGAACGACTCGTCATGCATTTCGACAGCGCGATCGGCCCGTTCGTTCTGGTGATGGTCGGCGCGTTGATCGTTGCAAGCATCGAGACGGTGTTCGGCGCACCGGAATCGCCCTATCGCAACGAGCAGACGGGCACGCACGACCAAACGTTCAGGCGCGGCGAAGAGATCGGTCGCTTCCTGCTTGGCTCTACCGTGATCGTGATCGTGCCGCGCGACGTATTCGCACCCGTAGCCACACTCGCCGTCGGCACGCGGCTGCGCATGGGCGAATCGCTCGGCAACACGCTCGGCAACATCAGGCCCGCGTAATACCGAACGGCATGACCTCTTCGATCCGCGCTGCGCCGAGCTTGCGCATCATCAATCGATCGAAGCCGAGCGCGACACCCGAACAGTTCGGCAATCCATGGCGCATTGCCGCAAGCAGACGCTCGTCCACCGTGGGCGCATCGCGTCCGACGCTGCGACGCGCTTCGCGGTCCGTCGCCATGCGGCGCTCCAGCACGTCCGCATCCGCCAGTTCGTCGTATCCGTTCGCGATCTCCACGCCGTCCACGATCAGTTCGAATCGCGCCGCCACGCTGCGCCCACTCGGATCGTGGACGATGCGCGCCAAGGCCGCCTGATCGGCGGGATAGTCCGTAATGAATACTCGGCCTGCACCGAGCGCATCGAGCGCATGCGTCACCAACAGATCGAGTAAGTCGCGGCGGTCGGCAGCGGCGGCCGGCGAGAGCTCGACGCCAAGTCTTCGCAGCGACGCGACCAGTTCGGTCTCGGTGCCTTCGAACGCATCGACACCCGCCCCTTCGTCGAGCAGTTGGAAGTACGAGACGCGGCGATAGTTTCCGACGCCGAGTGTCGAATCGACCAATGCCTCGACGTCGTCCATCAACTGTGCGAGATCGAATCCCAGCCGATACCACTCGATCATCGTGAATTCGGGATTGTGC
>JANLUG010000745.1:0-2775 GCA_031363335.1 Gammaproteobacteria bacterium | reverse complement strand
CCGAGTTCGAGCGCTTGCGCAACGAGGCACGTACCCGTGAGGCCGGAAGCACCGAAGATCGTCAATCGCATTGCACTGTCTCTACGATGCGTCGCGCAATACGAACTGAACGACCGATACCACGATCAATACGAACACCACCGTGAATACGATGCCGGCAATGATGAAGTGCATCGGTTTGCCGCGATTGAAGTCGCGCTCGCGATTCGCGCGCTTCTGCACACCGAACGCTGCGGCGGCCGTGCTGCCGGCGATCTGCCAGAACGTCAGCGGGTGCTCGTCTTCGGCTCGATCTTTCGACGGTTCGTCGTTCATGCGTGCGTACCGGCAACAGGTTCATTTTCGATGCGCGTAAGCCAGTAGTCGGCATCGAAACGTTCGTCGCCGAGCAGGTAACGCCACATCCGGATCCGGTTCAGATATTCGAGCCGACCGGTGTCGGCCTCGAACCACGGTTCCGGCGTGGTCAGAATCGTGTGGACGCTGTTCGGGTCAGGCGCTTCCTTGATCAGAAAGATCGGCCGCTGCTCGTAGTGATCGTTCGGCAGATCCGAGCTATCCCACAAGCGCTGTTGCCGCACCGTCGGATTGATGCGGATCTTGAACATATAACGCAGCCGGTCGGAGCGATTCACGCCGCCGCCGTGCCATATGCCGTGATGCAGAAACAGCAGCGTTCCCGCGGGGCAAACAACGTGCTGCTGGCCGCGAATGTTCTGGTAACGCGCGACCGCCGCTTCGCTGACCACGCGCAGGTGCGTGCCGGGAACGAATCGGGTGCCGCCCATTTCGCGCGTGACGTCGTGCGGGTAGTACATGATCTGCACGTCGAACGCGCGGCGCGGATCGATCGTCGAATCCTGGTGCGTGTGCTGCGATACGTTCGGCAGGCCGCGCGCTTCGTAGAACTCCGGCGGAAACGTCACGTGCAGGAAGTGGTGGTCGAAGTTCGGATTCGGCCCGACGAGACTTTCGATCGCACCGCGCACGATCGGTAGATCGAGCACGCGCGTGATCGCGGATTCTTGCGGATAACTCCTCGACAGCGGCGTGCCCGCGGCAACCGCCGGAATACCGCTGG
The DNA here is from genome assembly GCA_031363335.1 of Gammaproteobacteria bacterium. Classification (GTDB taxonomy): domain Bacteria; phylum Pseudomonadota; class Gammaproteobacteria; order Pseudomonadales; family Azotimanducaceae; genus DATJGR01. The sequence goes on along the minus strand of JANLUG010000745.1, from coordinate 1,694 downwards.
CGGACAACAACTTCGCATAGGCTTTGCGGACACTTTCGCCCGGCTGCGGTGGGCGCCCGACCTCGTCGAGAAACTGCTGATTGATGTCGTCCGGCACGACCGCGTCGTATCGCAGATATCCCCGCGCGACGAAAGTCGCCATCTGCTGCGACGTCAGCAACACGCGATCAACCATCGACGTCCACCCATTGTTCGAACAGACATTCGTACTTCAGATACGCCGTGGTGAACTCGGCACCCGGCGCGTGTGCCTGCAGCGGCGCCATCTGAATGAGTCGCCAGCCGTCGCGCAGCGCCGCGAGACCGCTCGCATAAGGCGGTTCTTCGGTATCGCCGGCCATGTGCTCGGATTTTGCGGTGCCGTCGTACTGCGCCCACGCGATCACGTGTGCATCGAGCGCTGAGTCGGCGAGATAGAGCACGAGAACTTTCTGTCGCTTCATGAGGCCGAGAAGGATAACGAAAGGGCGCGGCCGTTGCATCGCCGCGCAGCGGCCGTCACGCTACGCCCTTTTTCGAGAGGCTCGCTGAATGCGCCGCATTGGAACACTCGCTGGAGAAACGCTGGCAGGAGCCGCACCGGTGTGGGAACAGCCGGAGTGTATTGCGCTGAATCGCCTGCCGATGCGCGTGCCGCTGGCGTCGTATCCGTCGGCGGGTGCCGCGCGTGCCGGTGCGGCGTCGCCCTGGCGGATGTCGCTCGACGGTACATGGCGCTTCAAGCTCGTCGATTCGCCGCGCGCCGCGCCGGACCGATTCGCTGCGATCGATCACGACGATTCGAAGTGGGGCGACATTCGCGTGCCGGGTACATGGGTGCGCCAGGGCCACGATCGTGCGCACTATACGAACGTCGTGATGCCGTTTCAGTGCGAACCGCCGCTTACGCCGGAACACAATCCGACGGGGTTGTATCGGAGATCCTTCACGCTGCCCGCTGCGTGGCGCGGCCGCCGCATCGTGTTGCACGTGGGTTCCGCCGACAGCGTGCTGCTCGTGTACGTGAACGGTACGTTCGTCGGCCTGTCGAAAGACTCGCGCCTGCCCGCGGAGTTCGATCTGACGCCTTACGTGAGGCGCGGCGCGAACGTGCTCGCCGCGATGGTCATCCGCTGGTCCGACGCGAGTTACATCGAAGATCAGGATCAATGGTGGCAACCCGGTTTCCATCGCAGCATCGAGATCTACAGCACTGCGTCGACTTATATCCAGGATCTGCGGCTGACCGCCGGTCTCGCTGACGATCTCAAAGCCGGCCGGCTTTCGATCGAAGGCGAAGCCGCCGCCGTCAGCGAACCCGGTTGGCAGATGCGCTACAGCGTCGAAACGCTCGCGGGTCGCGCGCTGGTGCGCAAGCCGTTGGGCGGTGAGGTGCAGGTGTATCGGCATCGTTCGCATCGGGCGTCGAGCGTGTCTTCTGCGATTCACACGGGCGCCGTAGTGCGCGAGTCGGTGGAGATTCGCGGCGTCGCGCCGTGGACGCACGAAACGCCGCAGCTGTATCGCGTCGTGGCGGAACTCGTGGCGCCGGACGGCGAAGTGATCGAAGCGGTTGCGCAGCAGTTCGGTTTCCGACGCGTCGAGGTGCGCGACAAAGCGCTGCTGATCAACGGCAAGCGTGTATTCATCCGCGGCGTCAATCGCCACGAATTTCATCCGGTGCACGGCAAGACGTTCGGCGTGGACGACATGCG
>JANLUG010000582.1:0-1406 GCA_031363335.1 Gammaproteobacteria bacterium | reverse complement strand
CCCGGCCCGGTATCCGCGAGAAGTATGTCCACATCCTGCGTAAGGCGCGGCGACGTGCGGTACCGATTGGCCGCCAACGCCCCGATCAGCGCCCATGGGATAGCGAGCGACTGGAGCACCCGTGCAAGATCGCTAAGTGCGGATCTTTCCACGAGCGAGAACCGAACGCGTGCGGGCTAGGAATCGCAAATGGCCGTCCAGATCGCCATCATTCTCGGCGGTTATTCCCGGTCGCGACCAGACGCCTAGCTGGCGCCTGATACTTTCGAGCCGATCGAACATCACGTCGAGGGATGCGGGTACTTCGTCGTCTTCGAGCAACCTGTTCGCGCGCGCGACTCGTGCAAAGTAATCACGATTCGCCTGCGATGCCTTGTGGTTTGTCGGGTTCATTCCATGACTATACCAACTTAGCTCCGCGGCAGGTCCTTCAGGAAATCGAGCATCAGCGCGTTCACTTCCGGCGCGCGCTCCTGCTGCGTCCAATGCGCGCAGTTGAGGATGTTCTCCATTCGGATTCCCGGAATGAGCGCCGGCATGTGCGCAGCCATTTCGGGGCGAAGAATCAGATCGTTCTGCGCGGTGATCATCATGCTTGGAATGTTCAAACCCGGACCTGTCGGTCCACCGATCTCGTCTGCATTGAGATCAGCTGCGCGATACCAGTTGAAACCGCCGGTGAAACCGGTGCGCGAGAACTCGGTGACGTAAACGTCGAGTTCCGCGTCGCTCAGAAAGGTGGCGCCCGGCGGAACGCGCGTGAGCGCACCGCTGCCGTCGCCGCCGACCGTCGCAAATGTCCAGAGATCTTCCGCGCGCGTGTACGGCATGAAGACCTTCGCGAGACAGCCGCGCACGTCGGCCTCGAACTCCGCTTCGGCAACGCCGGGCTTCTGGAAGTAGCGCATGTAGAACGTCGCGTCGGTCAGACCGAAGGCATCGCGCATCGCGATCGTCGGGCGGCTGCCCGGTGTCGGCGGACCGTACGGCGTGTTGAGGCCGATCAATCGCTCGACGCGCTCCGGGTAGCGCAACCCCATCTGCCACAACACCGCCCCACCCCAATCGTGGCCGACGAACACCGCCTTTTCGATGTCGAGCGCATCCAGCAGCCCGACCATGTCGGCGCAGAGGATCTTCATCGTGTATTGCGCCGGATCGCGCGGCGCATCGGTGCGCCCATAACCCCGCATATCGGGCGCAATCGCCCGCAGCCCCCCATCGCCGAGCGCGTGCAACTGATGCCGCCACGAATACCAGAGCTCGGGCCAGCCGTGACACATCACGACGGGGAATCCTTCGCCCGCCTCCGCTGCGTGCATCGAGATGCCGTTTGTCCGAACGGTGTGGTGCCGAATGTTCGCCATGGAGACTCCGAGTGAGACGCACGGCGCGATGATAGCCCG
>JANLUG010000610.1:0-3916 GCA_031363335.1 Gammaproteobacteria bacterium | reverse complement strand
TCGTAACCGAGTTCGTCGAGCCACTCGACGAGCTCGATGTCGCGGCGGATCGCCAGCGTCGGGTCTTCGTTCACGGGGTGAAACGGCGCGAGGAAGATGCCGCTACGCAACGGTTGACGTGAGTTCATGAAGGCTCGGTTCCGGTAGGTTTAATTCGCGTGAATTGGCAGGTTACTGGTCAGGCTCGATCTCGTCTAGCCGCGTTGAATCTCCGCGAGCGTCACGTCGCGCATCTCGGCCGCGCTGCGATAACAGGCTTCGACCAGTTCGTGCGCGAGCACGGCGTCGGCGAAACTCGGGCGGGCAGGGCGTTTCGCAATCGCCGCTTCGATGAACGCGCGATCGCACATGCCGCCGAGGCTGCGCAGGTCGTAGTCGACCGGGTCGAGTCCTTCGAGGCTCATGTAGCGCGACAGCACGTCGTCGGACGAAAGAGTAAGCGCGTCGCCGCTGCGGCCCTGATAGACGATGGAGCCGAAGTAGTCGTGTTCGGTTGCGATGTAACCCCCTTCGAAGAAGATCTCGATGCGCCGCGTCGACTGGCGGTCGTCCATCGAATGCCAGATCGAGCTGAGTTGCGTGCTGTGCCCGGCCGCGTGTTCGAACGTGATGATCGCGATGTCTTCGACGCCGACATGACCGCTGATGTTGCGCGTGCGGCAGCGGACGCTGTCGATGCCGCCGGCGAGGCGCGCGATCAGATCGAGGTCGTGGATCGAATGCTCGATGAGCGTGCCGCCGCCGGCGCGCGTCACATCGCCGCGCCAACTAGACGCATATTGGCCGCGCACCGGGAAGTACTGGTCGTCGCGCAGCTGAATGGACAGCAGCGCGCCGAGGTTGTCCTGCTGCATCAGGTCCTCGATCACACGGAAGACCGGCGAATACCGCAGCACGAGTCCGACCTGGTGTGTGACGCCGGCGGCGTCCACCGCGGCCTGCATGCGGCGCGCGTCGGCGAGAGTCGTCGCGAGCGGCTTCTCACAGAAGATGTGCTTGCCGGCCTTCGCGGCAGCGATCACCAGTTCGACGTGCTCGACGGTTTCGGTGCAGATGTAGACGGCGTCGACGCTCGGTGACGCGATGACTTGCGCTGCGTTCGTCGTCGCGACCTTGCAACCGGCGTGTTCGGCGAACGCGGTCGCGCGTGCCTGATCTCGATCGCAGACGGCGTAATAGTCGATGTCGAGCGGCGCTGCGTTCGCACCGGAGCGCGCGATGTCGCGGATGTTGCGGGCGTGGAAACGACCGATGAAGCCACAACCGATCAAGCCAATGCCGAGCGTCATGCTGTTACTCTGTGTGCGTTGTTGTGTACATGGTTTGTGTGCTTAGCGCATCCCGGCCGCGGACACTATCTGGAGCGCGGATGGAGTTCAAATCCGGAAGCAGGAATGGGAGGTGGATGATGAAGATCGGAATTTTCGGGATCGGGTCTGGGATTTGCGCGGATCCCGCGGTGGCGCGTCAGGTCGCGCGGGCAGCCGAGCACGCGGGCCTCGAATCGGTGTGGACCGGCGAACACGTCGTGTTGCCCGATCCGCAGAAGTCGCCGTCGCCGGCACCGCCGTTGTTCCCGATGCTGCATCCGTCGACGGTGCTGTCGTATCTCGCCGCGGTGACGGAGCGCATCAAGCTCGGCACCGGCATCATCCTGATCGCGCAGCGCAATCCGGTGGTGCTCGCAAAAGAGATGGCGAGCCTCGATGTGCTGTCGGGCGGACGGCTGATCCTCGGCGTCGGCGCGGGCTACCTCGAGCCCGAGTTCCGCGCACTCGGCATTCCGTTCGCTGACCGCGGCGCACGCACCGACGAATTCATTTCGGCGATGCGCGTGTTGTGGCGCGACGACGAGCCGGCGTTCGACGGCCGCTTCGTCGGCTTCGGCGGCATCCAGTCGCGACCGCGTCCGGTGCAGCCGGGTGGCCCGCCGATCGTCGTCGGCGGCGCGAGCGACGCGGCGATCGAGCGCGCGGTGCGGGTCGGTCAGGGCTGGTACGGTTTTGCGATGGACGTAGACGCCGCGCGCGCCTGTATCGAACGGTTAGGTGCGGTGCAGTCCAGATGGGGTCGTGGTGACGATCTCGGTGAACTCGAAATCAGTATCACACCGCGCGGCCGACTGACGAGCGAACTCGTCGAACGGTTTGCCGAGGTCGGCGTGCATCGATTGATCGCACTGTTGCCGCAGGATACCGAGGCGAAGGCGCTCGATACGGTCGCCGAATTGGGAACGCTCACACACCGATGACAACCGTTCGTCGTTTCGGGTTGACAGATTTGCTGAGGCGCGGCACCATGCCGGCCGTTTTCCGGGTATTTGCATCCATGCGTCTGTGTTTCGAATACAAACTGAATCCGATCACGACCGCCGATACGGCGCGCGTGATGGTTTCCGTCATTCATGGAGGCGGGCGCCCGAGGTTGTGATGCAATAGTTCGAAAGAACGATTCTTAAAACCCCGGAGCCCGCAAGCCTCCGGGGTTTTTCGTTTTTGGGGCTGAAATTTTCGTGGGTAGGAGCGGAGTGATGGACGCGGTAACCGCCGTTCAACTTAAAGATCGACTGAGGCAGAACATCAACCGAACGTTGGCCTTCGGCTTTTTCCAGGTTTTCCTGGTGATCATGCCGGTGGTCGTGCCGTTCTTCGAAAGCCGTGGGCTGTCGATGCAGCAGATCTTTCTGTTGCAGGCGGTATTCGCGGTGGTGGTGCTCGTCATGGAGATTCCGTCGGGCTACGCGGCGGACATGCTCGGTCGTCGGCTCACGATGGTCATCGGCAGCGTATTCCTCGGGCTCGGCCACACGATGCTGTTGTTCGCGGACGGCTTCGCGGGCCTCGCGCTCTTCGAACTGGGGCTCGGAATCGGCGTCAGCCTCGTATCGGGTGCAGACCTTGCGATTCTGTACGACTCGGAGCACGCGCTCGAAAACGATTCGGGTCGCCGACAGGAACTGGTCGGGCGCTTGTTCACGATGCATACCGCATCCGAAGCGTTCGCCGGCGTGTTGTGCAGCGTGCTGCTGATCTGGTCGATGCAGACGGCGGTGTACGTGCAGGCGGTCGTCGGCTGGATACCGCTGTTGATCGCGTTGAGCCTGGTCGAGCCGCCCGGTGAACGGATGGATGCGAACAATCACCTCGCGAACATGAAGGAGATCGTCGAGCACCTGATGAAATCCGGTCCGGTGCTGCGGCTGACCTTCCTCGCGTTGTCGATCTGGAGCCTCACGACGTTTTATGCCGTGTGGCTGCTGCAGAAGCTGTGGCAGGAGCAGGGCGTCGAACTGTCGCAGTTCGGCTACCTGTGGGCGATCTACATGCTCGTTTCTGCAGGCGCCGGGCGACTGGCGTTGAAAGCGGAAGACCGCTTCGGTGCCACGACGTTGCTCGCGTTCGTCGGCGTATTGCCCGCGATCGGGTACGCCGGGCTCGCGCTGTTCGGCACCGTCGGTGGGTTCATTGCGGCGCTGGCGTTCTTCGTCGCGCGCGGTCTCGGGCTCGTGGTGTTGCGGGATGCGTTCAACAAGCGGCTTCCCGGTCGCTTTCGCGCCACAGCGAACTCGTTGGCGAGTTTCGGGTTCAGAGCGGCGTTCGCGGTAACCGGACCGTTCGTCGGGTGGACGCTCGATCTGTGGGGTATGGACGTGACGCTGACCTTGCTCGCAATCGTATCGCTGGTGATCTTCGCGGCATTGCTGTTGCCGCTGACGCTGGCTGTGCGCACGGCCGCGACAGCGGTCATCGAACCTGCAGTGAGTTGAGAACGGCTAGGGGTCAGAGTGCCTTCCGCGACGGTAGGCACTAAGACCCCTTTGTCAGCCCATTCAGCCGACTTTGAAGATCGGGCTTTCCACCGGTTCGTTGGGGACCAGGGTCGCCCGACCCAGCCGCATACGCAGCGGTGTGTTTAT
>JANLUG010000577.1:0-1391 GCA_031363335.1 Gammaproteobacteria bacterium | reverse complement strand
GCGGGTCGGTGCGCGGACCCTGAGGCGCCATGGATGGCGCCGTTCGGAGCGCCCAGGGATGGCTTGAGCGTGTCCGCCGCACCGACCTGCCGCCGCTCGACCCCTTTCGAGGTCGAGCCAACCGCCGCTCATTTCTTCGATATCTCGCGCAGTTCCCATCCATTGCTCCCCAACGACAACACCTTGTCGGCGAGCTGTGCGACGGCGTCGCGGTGCGTTGTGTAGATGCAGGTTGTGCCGAGTTCGCGGATGGTCGTCATGATGGCGAGTTCGGTTGCCAGGTCGAGGTGGCTGGTGCCCTCGTCGAGAAAGAGTATCGATGGTTCGCGATAGAGCGCGCGAGCGAGCAACAGGCGCTGCTGTTGGCCGATCGACAGCGCGGAACCCATGTCGCCGATGCGGCTGTCGAAGCCCATCGGCAGCCGGACGATGTCGTCGTGGATCTGCGCGATGCGAGTGGCGCGTTCGAGCTTCGCCGCGTCCGCACCGAGATCGAAGAAGCTGATGTTGTCGCGGATCGACCCGGACAGCAGTGCGTCGTCCTGCAGCAGCGTGGCGATGCCGGCCCGGTACGAGCGTATGCCGAGCCGGTCGAGCGGCTGGTCGTCCACCGTGATGCGGCCCGCGGTCGGGCGGATCAAACCGACCATCAGCCGCATCAACGTCGATTTGCCGACGCCCGACGGGCCGACGATGGCCACGAGTTCGCCGCTTGCGACGGCCAGGTCTAGCGCGTGGATCAGCGGCCGATCGTCGCCGGTATAGCCAAAGCTCAGTTGCTCCAGCCGCAGCGCGCCGCGCACCGGCGCGGCAAACGCGGACTGTGCGATCAGGCCGGGTTCCTGTTCTGCCAGCGCGATGTCGGAGATCCGTTCGAGGTGCAGCACCAGCATCAGTCCCTGCACGATTTGCGTGATCAGCGAGTTCATCGCATTCGAGAAGTGCGTCCGGTACGCGATGAATGCGTACAGCATGCCGATGGTCAGGGCGCCCGACAGCACCTGTTGCGCGCCGACGAATACGATCAGCACGCTTTCGACGCCGACCAGCACGCCGCTCAATGCGTCGTAGCCGAGGTTCAGGCGAGCGACGCGTGAGCCCGCGTTCACCGAATCGACGAACAGATCCTGCCAGGTGCGCTCACGCTCGGCTTCCTTGCCGAACAGCTTCACTCCCTGAAGCGCGCGAATCGTTTCGAGGAAATGCGAATCGAGGCGGGCATCGGCGGCAATGCCTTCATGGCTGCGCCGCCGCAACGGCTGCAACAGAGCGACGCGCAAGGTCGCGTACAGAACGAATGCACCGAGCGCGATGCTCGCGAGGATTGGTGAATAGACGAAGATGACGACGAGCGTCGTCAGCGCCATCGCGCCGTCGATGACCGCGGCCAC
>JANLUG010000574.1:0-3125 GCA_031363335.1 Gammaproteobacteria bacterium | reverse complement strand
CGCCGTCGGAGTGTCGAGCGTTGATGTAGCTCGCATACAACTCGTAGTAACGATCAGTGAACACGGCTTCACGCATGCTGATGGACACACCCGCGTTGGTGTGCCGAATGCGTCTGAACCGGCGCGACCAGTTGAAGTCGGCGATGGGTACCCGCGCTGGCACACACGCGCCGCATCCCTCGCAATAGGGGCGATAGAGATGCCCGCCGCTGCGACGGAAACCTGCATGCGTCAACGCACCGTAGATGTTCGAGTTGACGACTTCACGCGGATCCAGAAACAGCGTGCGCGCAGTGCGATTCTCCAGATAGCTGCACGGGTGCGGCGGAGTCAGAAAGAACTGCTTGTCGCTCAGCTCATCATTCATCGAATCGCCAGGGCCCAAGACGCGTGAGGTCCGGCGGATTATTGCGCAGCCGCGTGAGGAATTCTCGGCGCGGCATTTCGACCGCACCGAGCGACTCCAGATGAGGGTTCATGACCTGGCAATCGATCAGCTCGAAGCGCCAGTCGACCAGTTGCGCTGCCAGGCGTGCGATCGCGACCTTTGATGCATCGGTTGCCCGGGCGAACATCGACTCTCCGAAGAACATCCGCCCGATCGACACACCGTAAAGCCCTCCAACAAGTTCGCCATCGATCCAACTCTCAGCAGAGTGCGCGTAGCCCAGGCGGTGCAGCTCGCGGTATGCGTTCCGAATCGCGGGCGTGATCCAGGTTCGCCGGTCACCGTCTCTCGGCGCCGCGCATCCGTGCACCACTTCTTCGAACACGGTATCGAGCGTCACCTCGATTTCACCGCGAGCGAGCGAGCGTCGCAAGCTGCGCGATACCTTAAGTGCGTCCGGCAGGATCACCGCGCGTGGGTCGGGTGACCACCAGAGAATCGGGGATGCATCGTCACTGAACCACGGGAAGATGCCGTGTGCGTATGCATTGAGCAGTCGCGTGGGAGTTAGGTCACCACCAATTGCGAGCAGGCCATTGGGCTCGTCGAGGGCGCGATCTGCGGAGGGGAACGACGGATCGTTCGGACTCAGAAGAACGGGGCGACGCATTCGATCACGCTGGCGCCGCAGGTCTCCGCTTCGCAAGCGCATCGAGATGACGCTCCGCGTCGAGGGCTGCCATACAACCGAATCCCGCGGACGTGATCGCCTGACGATAGACGTGGTCGGCGACATCGCCCGCGGCGAAAACCCCCGGCACACTCGTCGCCGTGGCATTGCCTTCCAATCCCGTCGCGACGCGAATGTAGCCACCCTGCATTTCGAGTTGGCCCTCGAAAATCCCCGTGTTCGGCGTGTGCCCGATCGCGATGAACACGCCCGATAGCGCGATCTCCTTGTGGTCGCGACCGTTCGTGTGTGCGAGGCGCACGCCGGTCACGCCACCCTCGTTGCCGAGCACTTCGTCGAGTTGGTGGTTCCACACCAGCTCGATCTTGCCTTCACTGGCCTTCTCGAATATCCGGTCCTGCATGATCTTCTCTGCGCGAAGGGAGTCACGCCGGTGCACGAGTACGACGCGCTTCGCAATGTTTGCAAGGTACAACGCCTCTTCGACGGCGGTGTTACCGCCTCCAACGACGGCGACTTCCTGACCGCGATAGAAGAATCCATCGCAGGTTGCACATGCAGAGACGCCTTTGCCCATGAACGCTTGTTCGGATGGCAGGCCGAGGTATTTTGCCGTTGCGCCCGTGGCGATGATCAAGGCGTCACACGTGTAGGTACCGGTATCGCCGACCAGTTCGAACGGCCGCTTGTTCAGGCGCACCGTGTGAACGTGATCGTGAACGGTTTTAACCTGGAAGCGTTCGACGTGTTTGCGCATGCGATCCATCAACTCGGGTCCCTGCACGCCATCGGCGTCGCCGGGCCAGTTGTCTACGTCGGTCGTCGTGGTCAGTTGGCCGCCGATCTCGATACCGGTAATCATCAGCGGATCGAGGTTCGCGCGAGCCGCATAAAGCGCGGCGGTATAGCCGGCCGGCCCGGAGCCCAGGATGACCAAGCGACGGTGCGTCGGGTCGCTCATGTTCCGTTCGTCTGAGCCGAACGCGCGCCCGCGGCGCACATGATCTCGGCAAAAGGCTTGCCGTGGCGATGGGAGGCAATGACCTCGACGAAGCGCTGTCCGCGCTCGTTCGAAGCGTCCAGGTCGTGGCGGTCCTCGACGAAAAAGCGGATGAACCGGGCGAAATCGTCAACCCGCATCGCGCGATACGCGTTGAGCAGCAGAACAAAGTCCGCTGTGTCGCCGCCCTGCGCGGATTTCGGCACGAGAAAGCTGCGGACGCGCTCGTCGTCCCAGACCTCGTCGGTGATGATCTTCTTGTCCGGTCGCATGGCCGTGCCCAAACGAAAAGGCGCCTATCATACGCGAAGGGGTTGGCGTGCCAAGGCTGCTTTCTAAAGCAGTTCTAAGAAGTGGGAGTAACGTTCTGAAATGAATGAGAAATTTGTACCGCTTCGGCGTTAGGGGTAGACTCCGGCGACGGTCATGATGGTGTGAATCGTGAGTACAGTGCGTTCGATATCCCCTGCAGCACCCCTTAGGGAAGTTGGTTTGATCGCGTTGCTTGCGCTCGCGTTGTTCGCAATGCTCGCGCTGTTCTCCTATTCACCGATGGACCCCGCGTGGTCACTGCGCGGCACGGGATTGTCGGTCAATAATCTCGTTGGCCGCAGCGGCGCGTGGATCGCCGACGTGTTGTTTTCGTTGTTCGGCGTGATGGCGTACATCGTGCCGGTCGCATTGGTGTTTGCCGGACTGCGTACGATGCGTTTGGTTGCGTGGGATTGGCCGCGCGCGTCGCTTCGAATCGCAGGATGGTTGATCGGGATCCTGTGTGGCGCCGTTCTCGCGCGACTTCATATCGCATCGACGCTCGGGCTTCCGGCCGGTCCTGGCGGAATGGTCGGCAGTTGGCTGGTTCACGTCGGCATGCCGCTGTTGAACTGGGTCGGACTGACGTTGCTGGCCCTGGTCGGGTTCTTCACGGGCGCCCAAACCGCAATCGGCTTTTCCTGGCTCGAACTCGCCGAGCGAACCGGTGGATGGATTCGCGGCTTATCGGGGCGGCTCATGCGCTTCGTTGACTACTGGCGCGACCGTTGGAC
>JANLUG010000571.1:0-2898 GCA_031363335.1 Gammaproteobacteria bacterium | reverse complement strand
TCGGCGCCGCGCGGCCATCTCGAGTTCTTCGTCGAGCGGCTCGTCGCAACGGCGGCCGGCGCGGCTTGATGCGGTCACAGCTACTCAATGAGGCACGAAAGGATGCGTGACTCGCCACTGGCGGCGTATCAGGAACCGCGCGGCTCGATGGATCGGGTGGTGGCGGAGTATGCACCGCTGGTCAAACGGATCGCCCATCACCTGCTCGGGCGCTTGCCGAACAGCGTGCAGCTCGACGATCTGATCCAATCCGGCATGATCGGGCTGCTCGAGGCATCGCAGAAATACGACGCGTCGAAAGGCGCGAGCTTCGAAACGTATGCGGGCATTCGTATTCGCGGTGCGATGCTCGACGAGATGCGTCGCGGCGATTGGGCGCCGCGCTCGGTGCATCGCAATTCGCGTCGTGTTGCGGCGGCAATTCGCGCCGTCGAGTTGCGCAAAGCGAATGAAGCGAGCGACCAGGAGATTGCCAACGAGCTGGGTGTGCCGCTCGAAGAGTACTTCTCGATGCTCGCGGATGCCGCGGGCCGCAAGTTGTTCAGCTTCGACGACCTGCCGCTGGACGACAATGGCGATTCGATGGCGTTCGCCTATCCGGAATCGTCGCCGGGTCCATTCGAACACGTGCAGAACGCTGCGTTTCAGGATCGGCTGGTCGACGCGATCAAGCACCTGCCTGAACGCGAGCAGTTGGTGTTGTCGCTGTACTACGACGACGAACTGAATCTGAAGGAAATTGGTGAAGTGCTCGGCGTCAGCGAATCGCGGGTGAGTCAGATTCACACCCAGGCGACGCTTCGCTTACGTGCACGCCTGCAAGACTGGAACGGGGGCGCCTGATCGTGGATGGATTGGCAATCGTCGGTGTATGCGTCGCTTTCATCGCGATCATTGGCGGCAACTTTCTGGAAGGCGGACAGATTTCGGCGCTGCTCAATACGCCCGCCGGCATCATCGTTGTCGGCGGAACGTTCGGTGCGGTGGTACTGCAGACGCCGAAGTCGCGGCTGCTCGATGCCGCGCGAATGTTGAAGTGGGTGTTGCTGCCGCCGGTGTTGGTGGTGAGCGACGGCATCAAGAAGATGCTCGCGTGGAGCACCACGGCGCGGCGAGAAGGTCTACTGGGGCTGGAGAATGCCGCGGAACGCGAGAAGGATCCGTTCGCGCGTAAAGGGCTCGAACTGCTGATCGACGGCGGCGAGCCGCAAGTGATCCGCCACGTGATGGAAAACGAACTCGCCGCGCGCATGCAGCGCGACCTTGCAGCGGCGTCAGTATTCAAGAGCATGGGAGGCTATGCGCCGACCATCGGCATCATCGGCGCCGTGATGGGGCTGATTCACGTGATGGGCAGTCTCGCGGATCCGTCGCAACTCGGTGCAGGCATTGCCACGGCTTTCGTTGCGACGATCTACGGCATCGGCCTTGCCAACCTCGTGTTCCTGCCGATCGCTGATCGATTAGCCGCGCTCGTCGAGCGCGACGCAACGTATCGATCGATGACGATCGAAGCGATTCTTGCGATTGCGGAAGGTGAGCATCCGCGTTCGATCGAACTGCGCCTGCGCGGCTTCGTGGACGACTCGCGATGATGCATCGACGCAAGGTACTGGAGGACAGCCACAACCACGAACGCTGGCTGATCTCGTATGCGGACTTCATGACGCTGCTGTTCGGTTTCTTCGTCGTGATGTACGCGATCTCGTCGGTGAACGAAGGCAAGTACAAAGTGCTGTCGAGCGCATTGAACGAAGTGTTCGCGCAGCGCGACATGACGCTGGCGCCGATTCAGATCGGCGAGACGGCGCAATCGAGCACGCCTGCCGTGGTCGATGCGAAGGACTCCGTCAGTGCTAAGGATATCGATGCCGGCGACACGTACCTCGAGTCGATGGCCACTGATGTGCAGAAGCGTCTGGCCGGCGTGCTCGGCAAGGGCGAATTCGACGTGAAGGGCAACGATCAGTGGCTCGAGATCAACCTCGATGCAGGCGTGTTGTTCGAGAGCGGGGAAGCGTCGTTAGGGCCGCTCGCTAACGACGTGCTGCAGGAGGTCATCGCAATGCTGGGTGATGCGAAGAATCCGGTGACGGTCGAGGGCTATACGGACAATGTACCGATCGCGACCGCGCGCTATGCATCGAACTGGGAGCTGTCTGCCGCGCGTGCGGCCTCAGTGGTCCGCGCATTCGCCGGGCTCGGTATCGATCCTGATCGGCTCGCAGCGGTGGGCTACGGAGAACAGCACCCGGTCGCTACCAACGCAACACCTGAGGGGCGTGCGCATAATCGGCGCGTCACTATTGTCGTCGCCCGCAATGCGGATGCGCAGCGCGGTCTGACCACCATCGGTGCCGAGCGCAGTAAACCGCTCGAGATTGAGTGGCGAGACGAGCAGGCCGACGCCGCGAATCCGGACGCCGTACAAGCGGTCCGTCTCGAAGGCGGCGGCGTGCTGTTCACCAACGAGCCTCCGAAGTAGGTCTAGGTCTGCCGCGCTTTGATTCCCGGTGGAGGTGGAGGCTTGTTGCGTCTGCTGGTAGTCCGGTGGAGGTGGAGGCTTGACGCGCCGGACACGCTCGAGCCGTCCCTGGGCGCTCTCCCATGCGCCATCCATGGCGCACGAGGGTCCTGCGCATCAAGCCTCCACCTCCACCTGATCGCGGCGTGTCCACCTAACGTTTTGGGGGTTCTGCCCGTAGCGCGTGAACCGGTGTTCTGAGTGTCTTGAGAACATCACAGCCGTTGTTGCCGTCTCGATGTCTCTCCCACTCGGAGTCGCGGGTTGCTGGGGCGAGCGGCGGGGGGGCGGGGTGCGAGGGCCCACAAGCGCCCAGGAGGGCGCCGGGGAGAGCGCCCCCCGATGGCGTGAGCGGGTGCGCCCCACCGACCCGC
>JANLUG010000551.1:0-3811 GCA_031363335.1 Gammaproteobacteria bacterium | reverse complement strand
GGCATTCGGGTTGAGCAACTGCGCGGTAGTCATATCGGCACCGGGCGCGCGCCCAACACCAAGATCGACGCGGCCGGGCGCCAGCGCTTCGAGCACGCGGAACTGCTCCGCCACCTTCAATGCCGAATAATGCGGCAGCATCACGCCTGCGCTGCCGATCCGGATGCGCTGCGTCCGCGCTGCGATGGCCGCGAGCAGAATCTCGGGTGCGGTGCCGACGATGGTCGGCAAACTGTGGTGCTCGCTGAGCCAGAAGCGGTTATAGCCGAGCGATTCACACCAGGGTGCGAGCTGCAGCGTGTCGCGAATCGCGGCGTCTTCATCCTGCCCGGCGATGGCGATCGATTGATCGAGTACGGATAGTTTCATCATGCCGGCATGATACGGGGCAATCGCCACGCGTGCCGCCATGCTTCCGAGCGCTCACCTCCCTTACACTTGACCGCCCAACCGACGGAACGCCCGCAGTTCTTTGAGCGCTCGAATCGACCCGAACCCTACAGACACGCCGCCGGTCTCGGCACTCTCGCCGTTCCGCTTCCCGGTATTCCGCGCGGTGTGGGCGGCCAGCACCGTTTCGAACCTGGGCGGCATGATCCAGTCTGTCGGCGCGTCGTGGATGATGATTTCGATCGCGCAGTCGGCCGACATGGTCGCGCTGGTGCAGGCGTCAGTGACCTTGCCGACGATGTTGCTGTCGCTGATCGCCGGTGCGATGGCCGACAACCTCGACCGCCGCAAGGTGATGCTGGGCTCGCAGATCTTCATGTTGATCGTTTCAATTGCGCTGGCGGTGTGCGCGTGGACCGGTGTGATCACGCCGTGGTTGTTGCTGTCGCTAACGTTTCTGATCGGCTGCGGCGCCGCGTTCAACGCGCCGGCGTGGCAGGCATCCGTAGGCGACATGGTTTCGCGCGCGGAACTGCCCGGTGCCGTTGCTTTGAACAGCATGGGATTCAACATTGCGCGCAGCGTTGGTCCCGCCATCGGCGGTGGCATCGTCGCGGCTGCCGGTGCGGCGGCGGCATTCGCGGTCAACGCCTTCAGCTATACCGCGTTGATCGTCGTACTCGCGCGCTGGCGACCGCCAGTGAACACACAATTGCTGCCGCGCGAAACGCTCGGCATCGCGGTGGCCGCCGGCCTGCGCTATGTCGCGATGTCGCCGGCCATACGCATCGTTCTGGTCCGCAGCGCGGTCTTCTGCATCGGTGCAAGCGCGGTGATGGCACTGATGCCGTTGATCGCGAAAGTACTGATCGCCGGCGGACCGCTGACCTACGGCCTGTTGCTCGGCGCATTCGGCGTCGGCGCCGTCGGCGGTGCTTTTGCAACCGCGCGTCTGCGCAAAGTGCTGTCGACCGAAGCGATCGTGCGATACGGCAGCATCGGCTTCGCAGTTGCGGCGGCGGTCGCCGCGATCAGCCCCTATCTGGTCGCAACGATGGCCGTGCTGATGATCGCGGGCGCAGGTTGGGTGTTGACGTTGTCGACGTTCAACGTCGCGGTGCAGATGTCGGCACCGCGCTGGGTGGTGGCGCGCGCGTTGTCGCTCTATCAGATGTCGGCTTTCGGCGGACTCGCAGCCGGAAGCTGGATGTGGGGCAACGTCGCGGAACATCAGAGCGTCAAGGAAGCGCTGCTGATCGCATCGGTCTGCCTAGTTGGCTCTGCGTTGCTCGGATTGTGGCTGCGCCTGGCGCAATCGGAGGAGCTCAATCTCGATCCGTTGCGCTTGTGGACAGCCCCGGCCACCGCCGTGCCCATTCAACCGCGCAGCGGTCCGGTGGTGGTCACGGTCGAGTACATCATCGCGCAGGAGGACGTCATGGAATTCCTTGCGGCGATGGCTGAGCGACGCCGCATTCGACGCCGCGACGGCGCGCTCGGCTGGACGCTGCTGCGCGACCTTGCAGACCCGCAACTGTGGATCGAGCGCTATGAAACACCCACATGGCTCGACTACATCCGCCTCAACAACAGGCTGACCCAGGACGACGCGATCATTCCCGTGAGACTTCGCGCATTACATCGCGGGCCGGACGTGCCTCGCGTGCGCAGAATGATCCAGCGGCAAACCGGATCGCTGCCGGCGGGAAGTACGCCCGATTCGCAAGAGTTGGCTGAGCCGTTGACGGATCCGACGCGGGCGTCGTAGCAGCGACGCGGCCCAAACCGCACTTGGCACCGAAATGGAGCGTTCGCAGGGGCGGTCGACGATGTTAGTGCAGCACAAGCGCTAACGATCTCAATAAGGGGAGCATAGAAGCTCAAACTCTTGACGGCGATACAAAGCGCATAGCACAGTTGACCTTGCATCGTGTCTATTCAGCGCGCTCGCGCAGCCAGCTCCAGTTCGGTGTGGCCCGAGTCGTTCGACTCTGGCCCGCGATGGCGGTATGCGCGACCGTGACATTTCTAGCGCTGACGCTGTTTCCGGCACCACCCGCTTCGGCTGATCTCAAAGCCTACATCACTGCTTTCACGCTACTGCCGCTTCTCAAGGGCGGACCGCTCATCGACCCTTCGTACTGGTCAATCGCAATCGAGTTGCAGTTCTACCTTGCGATCTTTGTAGTCATGGCTTTCGCCGGGCTGAGATACCTGCTGCCGTTGTTTGTGGCCTGGCTCTGTCTCAGCTTCGTCGCCATGACGTTCGACGGTTCGGCCGCAAGTACTCTGGCGGTTCCAACGCTGTGTCCCTACTCCGCGTTCTTCGTCTTCGGGATATTGCTCTACACCATCCGGTACGAAAACGCCGGACGTGTTGCAAAAGCGCTCATCGTTCCGGCGATCGCTCTTGGTGGGTTGCAGATGAGCTCGAACTACGCGCACGTGGAAGCGCTCGACGGCGTCATGAGTCCGTGGTGGACCGGCCTTTCGATCTCGCTAACGACGTTCGCTGTAGTGAGCGCCTTCTGTTTCCGTATCACGTCATCGCGATGGAGTTCGATCGCCGCGAAGCTCGGTGCGGTGAGCTACCCGCTCTACCTTCTGTACCAGTCGTTCGGCTTTTGGATGATCCACCACAGAGTGAAGCTTCTCGGCAACGCGCATGTACTCGGGCCACGCTATTCGTGATTGCCACAGTGCTGTCGCTGTCGTTCTTCTTGAGCGAGTTGATCGAGCCGCGCCTGCGTCCGGGCATCAAACGCCTGCTCGCGGGGCATCTACTCCCATAGCTCAGCGTTTACCCGCGCCGATCTTTGCACGGCTCTCGAACCCGGCAAGCGCTCACGTCGTGACCCCAGGATCCGCACCAGCGTGCCCCGGGGTGATTGCCGAATCGGAAGCCCCTTCTAGCGCGCACCGGCTCCCTTCGCTGATAGACTCAGCGCGGCGACGCACCATTGATTTTGTGGTCTTGCCCCGGTGGCACAGAGGATAGCGCGGCCCCCTCCTAACCGGTATCGGCCCCAACGAGTTTACTGAGCCGCGACGCAAGTACCTGCTTTTTCATTGGCTTCTCTCTCCCCTTCAATTCCGTTCAGTCCCGTTTCAATTCGACGGCGCGCTCGGATTGCGCTCGGATTTTGAACTGTTGAGATGCGGCAATGCCGAGAATAGAGCTGACAGATGCCTATCTTCGCGTGCTACCGAAAGCTCCCGGGAGAGACATTTGGCACTCTAGCGTCGGGACATAGGGCACCACGTTGACGTCTGCGTATCGCGCGTGCGTGGCCAAGAAGAAGCTCCGACACCACATGGTGAAGCCCGTGGCTTCGTTGCCCAACATCACGCTCGACCAAGCTGCGCCCTACCTCCAAAACGTAGTTGATGATGATCTGAACCACACATGCGACCCGATCGC
>JANLUG010000544.1:0-1638 GCA_031363335.1 Gammaproteobacteria bacterium | reverse complement strand
ATCGGCAAGACTCGCCGCATGGCTGATTTCGAACAGCTCACCCTCGATGCGATGCGCTATCGCACTGGGCGCGGCGGACCACGACACGGTGCCGGTCGACCGCGTGGGACGAGACCCCGCGTCATGTACCGGCAACGGACGGCGCGCACCGGCGCGGACGAAGCCGGCGTTACCTTCGTGCTGTCGCGGCTGGCGAGCAACGTGCGCGAAGGCCACAGCGGCATCGATGCGTTCTTTCGCGTTGCGGCGCCCACGACGGATGCGTTGGAAATCGGTCGCGTGTTGAAACTCGCGATCACTTTGCCGGCCGAAGGCGATCAGCGGGTTGCGGGTACAACCGATCGGTTGACGGCCCTTACAACGAGACCGCTCCGCCGCGCGCCAGCTTGGCGACGTGGTCCGAATCGAACTGCAACAGTTCCGCCAACACGCTCGCAGTGTGCTGCCCGAGTTGCGGTGCACCGGCGCGAATCGACGTATCGCTGTCGCGAAACTGGAACGGCGCGTTGTTGATCACGAACGTGCCTGTTCCATCGTCGAGTTTCGTAAAGCTGCCGCGCGCGTTGAGGTGCGGATCGTCGAGTACGTCTTCGATGGTGGCGTATCGCGCGCACGGCACGCCCGCGTTCATCAACGTGTCTTGGCAGATGCGCGCGCTGTGCTGTGACGTCCATGCTTCGATGGCGTCGCGAAACGCTGCCATGTTTTTGGCACGAGGCACGCGATGATTGAAGCGCGGATCGTCGAGCAGCTTTGGATCGATGATCGCGCACAGTGTTTCGAACGCTTTCTCGGTCAGGATTACCGGCATCACGAAGCCGTCCAGTGCGCGAACGGCTTTGAACGTGGCAATGGGCGTGTCGGATTCGATCTGCGGCATCTGCAGGTCGCCGGTGACGAGCGCCATCGCGGATTCGATCAGCGTTGCGTCGATGTAGTCGCCGCGGCCTGTTCTAAAACGTTTGATCAACGCGGATTGCACGGCGCCGAATGCAAATGCGCCGGTGAGAACGTCGGCCACCTGGATGCCCGCGATCGGCGGCGCGCTGCGATCGTCCTGACATTGCGTGAAGACGTGGTCGAAGCCGCTGAGCGCGTGCACGATCGGCGCGTACGCGGGCCAGTCTTTCATCGGGCCGGTCTGGCCGAAGCCCGAGATCGAACAGTAGACGAGCGCGGGATGCGCCGCGCTCAACGCGTCGTAACCGAGCCCGAGTTTTTCCATCACGCCGGGCCGGAAGTTCTCGACGACCACATCGCATTTGGCGGCGAGTTCGCGGGCGATCGTGATGCCTTGCGGCGTCTTCAGATCGATCACGATGCTCTGCTTGCCGGCATTGAATGCCGCGAAGTAGCGGCTGCCGGCTGCACTGATCGGCACGGCATATCGCAGCAGGTCGCCGCTGTCGGCTTCAACCTTGATCACGGTCGCACCCATGTCGGCGAGCAACCGGGTGCAATAAGGCCCGGAGACCATCGCGGTGAAGTCGAGCACGCGAATGCCGTCGAGCGGCCGGCCGCGATCGTTGGTTGGGGCGCTCATGCGGCCGTGACGAGTTCGATCACTCGCTCGCGGTGCGCCGCCGGATTGCCGAACATTACCGCGTTCGCGCGCGCTCGCTTGAAATACAGATGCAC
>JANLUG010000532.1:0-5922 GCA_031363335.1 Gammaproteobacteria bacterium | reverse complement strand
CTGTCCGCGAACGACGCCAGGTAGTACTGGCCCTGCGTGTAGTAGTCGCCGACCGCGACGACCTCCTTTCCTGCGGCCTTCGCTGACGCCAGCGCGTCACCGAGTCCGCTGAGGTGCGCGGGGCTGACTCCGGTCAGGTGTTCGAGGTCGAGCACGATGACGGTTATGCGCGCGTCCTTCTTGGCCTCGTCCAGCGCGTCGATCAGGTCCTGATAGCGTGTTTCGCCGGCGATATCGTTGCCGCCGAGCAGCGCTTCGAACGGCGCGGACTGGGTCGTCTGTTCGACAATCGTTCCCTCCGGCGCAATGACGAGCGCGCCCTTGTCCGGAACGGCCAGCTTTGCGCCGCCGGATACGAGTACGGCGAGCACGATCAAGACGATCACGACGAACAACAGATTCGTTGCGAAGATCCGGGCCGTCGTGATGCCGCGACCAATGCCGCCGAACAAACGTCGAATCGAAGATCCTTCAGCCATCTGGATTAACCGCGCGAGAAGGCCGCGATTGTCCCGGCATCAACCGGAAAATGAAAGGGTGAGCATCGCAAAACGCGGCACGCGTCATCGCTTGACGCGGCATCGCTTGAGACGAGGTGCACGCTATGCTGAAGTGGTCTTGGTTGGTCATTGGCGGATACCTGGTGGAGCAACGGTGAATCGGGAACTCAGCGAAATCGTTTGGCGTTGGCGAGAAGCGTGTACCGCAGTCGGCGCGCCCATAGTCGATGGTCCCGACATTCTCGGCGTCAGCATCGACACGCGTACGTTGCGCACCGGCGACCTGTTCGTCGCGCTGCTCGGTGACCCCGGTCCGCGCTTCAACACCGACAATCGTACCGATCGCGATGGCCACGCGTTCATCGACGACGCGCAGCGCCTCGGCGCGGTAGGCGCGTTGACTCATCGCGCAAGCGCCGGCCGACTCCCCGAATTGCGGGTTGCGGATACGTTGGACGGTCTGTGGGCGCTCGGTCGAGCTGCACGCGCACGCTTCGAAGGTCCGGTATTCGCCGTCACCGGCAGCAGCGGTAAAACCACGGTCCGCTCGTTTCTGGGCGCGGCGCTCGGTTGCGCGCCGGCTACCGGTAGCCTGAACAATTTCTGGGGTGTGCCGCTGTCGTTGGCGAGGACCCCGCGGATCGCGCCGGCCGCAGTTCTGGAGATCGGCACGAATCATCCGGGCGAGATCGAACCGTTGTCGAAGCTCGTACGGCCGACGGTTGCGTTGGTGCTCAACGTGCGGCCCGCGCACCTGCAGTACTTCGGCTCGATCGACGCGTTGCGCGCGGAAAAGACGAGCATCTTCAACGGACTCGCCGCCGGTGGCGTCGCGGTATTTCCCGACGACCTTGCCGTGTTCGGTTTGCCTCGAGGGCTGCGCACGATGAAATTCGGTACGCGGGAAGACTCCGACATCTCGCTGCGAGATTACCGTCCCGATACGCGGACTGCGACCTACAGGGTCGAAGGACGCCTGCTGCACGCACATGTGCCGGGCGGCGGACTTCATCGCGCCGTATCGCTGGCCGCGGTACTCGCGTGCCTCGCGGCCGCAGAACAACCGCTCGAAATCGCGCTCGAACTGGCCGACTCCATCGTTCCGGAAGGTCGCGGCTCGCGGGTTTCGATCGGCGGTGTCGAGATCATCGACGACAGCTACAACGCGAATCCCACGAGCATGGCCGCAGCACTGCAAGGGCTCGCCGCCGAGCCGGCACGCCGCACGATGGCAATCCTCGGTGAAATGCTCGAACTCGGTGACGGCAGCGTCGAGTATCACCGTCGCCTGGCGGAACATTGCGGACAGATCGCGAAGATCGTCTGCGTCGGAAAGGGCATGTCTGCGCTCTGGGACGCGCTACCGGCCTCGCAACGATTCGTTCAGGCCGAACGCGCGGCGGATGTCCCGTTGCGCGACATCGTCGCTGCGTTGGAGCCGGGCGATGTCGTGCTCGTCAAAGGCTCGAATCGAGTGTTCTGGGCCGACAAATTCGTTAAGCGCCTGTCTGACGCGCTCGCGCAGAGATTCGGTTCGGCCTAACGGGCCTACGAAGGCGTGCTGCGGATGTCAGCGCGCTCGACCGTTGACGATTCGCCAGTGCTCGATGCCGAATAGCGTAACCGCTACACCCAGAATCTCGTGGATTCGGGTGGACTGCAGTTGCCAATCCGAGTCCGTCACGAAGAACAGCGCGAAGCCCGATATCGACAACGCCGCGAGCACGGTCGTCAGCAGTCCACCGCTGATGCGTCGCTTGTGTTGGCGCCATGCTTCGGATGCATGGCGCGCCATGATCCAGCCGAATAGATATGCGATCGCGATGCTGAGTACGCCGTGAACCCAAAGCAGCGTCGACTCCCAGGGGTGACGGGCAATTCCAAATTCGTCGGGCACTTCGAAGAAGGTGTGCAGCACCAACCAGACACATCCGGTGAGCCAGACGCCGCCGAAGCCGAGGTAGACGCTGAACCGCAACGGATGCGGCATCAAGCGCGACCGTTCCGTGCTATCGATCTGCGTATTCAAGGGTTGGGAGACGCTGGACGCAGTGCCGTTTCCCACAACGCCAGGAGCCAGCGCACGCCCTGCGTGACGTGTTCGGATGACAGCGTGGCACCGGAGATGTTTTTGATGTCGGTGCGAAATTCCAGTTGATCGAGTTCGGTGCGGCTCGCAAATTGACGGCGCCAGGCGGCGTTGCGAATTTCTCCGCCGTGACTTTCTCGATACGACAGGATCTCGATCGCCGTGAGCGCACCGGCCGCATCGATCCCTGTCGCGTACGTGATGAGGTCGGAGCGGCCGATCACCTCGTCGAACAGAACGTATCCTTGTGCGGTATCCGCTTGGGTAGCCTTCCAGATCCGAAGCGTTCCGTGATGGGGCTGCGGGCCTGCGAGTGCAGAGATGGTCGCCTTCTGCTCAGCGGTCAACGCAAGCACCACCGGCTCAAACGAATCCGCAGAGGGGAAGATCGCTCTCTGTGCAGCGTCGATCGTCAAGTAGTCCGCGGCCACCACCACGGTGGCCGGCATCATCAGCGCTGCAGCGCCGACGATACTGAATACACCGCGATCGGCTTCTCCCATTTAGAACTGATACCCCATTCCGAAGTTGACCTGGTCGCTGCCGCCGATGCCGTGGAAATGCTGGTAGTCCGCTTTCAGCACAACGCCCTGCGCGAACAGGAAGCTGAACCCGCTCGTGATGATATCTTGATCAGGCCCTTCCTCGGGCGTTAGACCCGGCGCCAGATCGGAGTAATTGGAGGCCGTGTTGAGGCGCTCGAAGCGAGCAAACGGTCGCAGTGAATTGCCGTCCCAGTCCAACAGGTCATACGCGACCTGGCCGTACCAGCCGTAGAAGCTCTCCGGGATCAACGTCGGATTGCCGATGAACGTGATGTTGACCTTCGCGGTATTCGAGATGTGGCCGTTCGCGTACAACGCCGCGAATTCGAACTTGCCCGGTGTCCAGGTACCGTGTGCTTCCCACAACGTCACGACGTTGTCGTCGAAGCCCGGTTGGCCTTGCGAAGCGTCACCGCTGAAGATCGACGCGCCGAGTCTCAGGCCGGGTACGCCGGTGTAGTTCAACGCAAGGACGCCCGACAAGTCGCTCGCTTTGGCGAGCGCGAGTTCCTGGTGGATCGAACCGAGGGGCGACTCGCGCCCTTCCGGGGAAGCGGGATCCCACTTCGACAGATCGAAGCCGGTGGTCACCCCGACATCCCAGCGCAGGCCGAATTCGGTATTGCCCTGCACGAGCGCGCCGCCTTCACGCCACGTCGTCGGAATGATCGCGGTCTCGACACGATCGCGGAACACACCGTAGAAGCGTGTGGGCTCGTGGTTTTCGTTCAGCAAACCGCTCGGAACCAGGAACAGACCGACCTTCCCGAACAGCCCTTGATCGAAGGTGCGTTCGATGTACAACTGCTCGACCTCGACCTCACCGGGATCTTCGGCGGAACTCACCGCGTTTTCGATTTCGACTTCGCTGACCAAGCGAGTTTTCTCATCGAACTGCTCGGTCATGCCTACGACGAAGCGGCTCACTGTTTCCGTGGTGTCCGACGGATTATCCGAGGGGCGCGCGTAGTCGATCTGGCCGTACCCGAAGAAGTCGAGCCCGGAATCGGCCTTCGCCACTGTAGTGGTTTCCGTTCCTGCGCCGATGACCTGCACCGGCACTTTCGCGAGTGCGTTGGAAGTTGCCTGCTGCTCCTGTGTCACCTTGGCGAGTTCGGATCGAAGCGCAGTCACCTCGTCGGCGAGTGCGTGCACCATTGCCTCGAGTTCCTGCTGCGTTGCAGCTGACGCGGGCATTGTCGAGAACGAGCCGACCAGGATGGACGTGGCCAGCGCGGCTCGGATTCGAAGCGAGTGGCGATGGGTGGTTCTGCGTTGCATGGTGAGCCTCTGCTGATGAAAGCCTGGTTAGAGTTGAGAGCCGTCCGTCAGTGTCTGCAGGAACGCGACGACGTCGTCGATCTCTGCCGGCGTCAACGCCGGTTGATCGCCGAGTTTGCGGTTGTACGGCACCTCGGTGATGTTCACGTTCGCGAGGTATTGCGGCGGCAGGTCGTCGAACTTGTGCACGAGCCCGCCGGCGTCGAGCGAATACCATTCGTCGGGGTTGGTATCGCGGCGCACGTAAAAGGCCAGTGCTTGCGTGAGCGTCGCAAAGCGGCCGTTGTGAAAATACGGCGCCGTCAATGCGACGTTGCGTAACGAGGGCACCTTAAACGCGCCGCAGAGATCGCGCGCCGTTGCGAGATCGACGCGGAAAGGTCCGCACAGGCCGAGGTCGAAGTACGTCGGATCGTCGTTGGCGGGAATCGCCGCGTTGCGCGGAACGCCAAGATTGTCGTAGCTGAAGTCGGTGAACAGGGGTGGTTCGCCGTTCGCACCGCGTCCGCTCGGATGGCAGGCGGCGCAGTTGCCTTTGAGCGGGTCGTTGAACAACGCGAGACCGCGTAGTTCTACGGCGCTCAGTTGCGTTCTGCCCGCGAGGAAAAAGTCGTACTTGCTCGTGAACGGCGCAAAATCCGGATCCTCCGTTTCGTACCGCGCGAGCGCGGTCAGCGCGCGATCGAATGCCACTTCCGGCTGATCAAAGACATCCGCACCGAAGAGTGCGGTGAACTCGGCGGCGTAGGTCGCCTGGCTCAACTTGCCGCTGACATCCGAAGCGGTCGCGTTCGCCATCTCGTGCTCTGCCAGGAACGGGAGGCGCGCTTGTTCGGCGAGCGCAGCCGCGCGCCCGTCGCGGTCGAAGCCGCCGAGCGGAGCACCGTCGTCGAAGCCGAACGTCGGTGTCTTCGCGACGTAGCGTAGTGACGGCGCGTTGCGGAATCCCGGGACGTCGAGTGCCACGCCGCCGATCGGAACCGGTTCGTTCACGGCGGAGGCGAGTGCGTGGTCCGGATCGTGGCAAGTCGAACAGGACATCGTGCCGTTTGCCGAAAGCGAAGGATCCTCGAAGATCTTCTCGCCGAGTTGGGCAAGCGGCGACATCGTTGCACCAGCAACAGGCCCACCGCCATTTCCACCACCGGAACCACCGCCGCAGGCGGCAAGCAGCGATAGGGCCGTCGTCGCTGATAGCAGTAAAGTGACGGCTCGAAAACGTGACCGGGTGAAGCGTGACATGACGGCTTGGATATCCGACGGGGCAGATGTGAATAGAAATGATAATTATTATCAGTTCTATTTGATAGTCGGATCGGAAACGTTCGACACAGGGCGTATTTAGGGTGGTAGCCACGGTGGCGGTCGGCCATTCGATCTGTCGACGCTTGCGCCCAGCGTTCGGCACCTTCGTTTCCGTGCACGCCCGTGCCGGTGACCAGCAGACCGCCGACCGTTCCGTCGAGCAGGCCTTCGAAAGCTTCTCGACGGTCAATCGCCTGATGCA
>JANLUG010000518.1:0-6211 GCA_031363335.1 Gammaproteobacteria bacterium | reverse complement strand
ACACACGCGCACGACGACGGCGCGTTCTTCCGTTATCCGGGCATGGAATTCAAACTCGCGCAGGGCGTTACCACGGTCGTCAGCGGTAACTGCGGTTTCAGCGCGATTCCGGCCGATCCGAGTTCCGATGCGGTCGCCGCGAGCGGCGGCATCCTCGCCGGGATCGAAGGCGAGTTCACCGATCTGCGTGGCTATTTCCGGGCCGCGCTCGCGCGCAAACCGGCGATCAACAATCTGATGCTGGTTGGCCACAACACCGTGCGCACGATGACGATGGGTATGGAGCAGCGCGGCCCGAATGCAGCTGAACTCGCGACCATGCGCGGTCACGTCGAACGCGCGATGGAGCAGGGCGCGTGCGGCTTCTCGACTGGGTTGATCTATCGCCCCGGCCGCTGGAGCGGCACCGAAGAAGTGATCGAGCTCGCGAAAGCGGTCAAACAATTCGACGGCCTCTACACCACCCATATGCGCAACGAAGGCGATCGGCTGCTCGAAGCGGTCGAAGAGTCGTTGCGGATCGGCGTCGAGAGCGACGTGCACGTGCACATCTCGCATCACAAGAGCGCCGGCCGGCCCAACTGGGGCAAGGTGAAGGAGTCGCTCGCGCGCGTCGACGCGGCATTGGCCGGCGGGCAGCGCGTCACGCTCGACGTGTATCCGTACACAGCCGGCAGCGGCCGCATGATCGAGTATTTCAATCTCGAACGGATCGACCGCACGCTCGCGGAAGTGATCCGCATTGCGAGCTGCCCGGCGTTTCGCGAATACGAAGGCCGCATGCTGGTCGATCTGGCGGCGGAACGTAGCGTCGACATCACTGACCTCGTCAAACAAATCCTCACCGCGCCGCTCGGCGACCGGACGATCTGCATTCACTTCATCATCGACGAAGCGGACATCGAAACGAATCTGCGGCACCGCGACATGATGGTCGGATCGGACGGCATTCCCGACCTGCGCGGCCGGCCGCATCCGCGCCTGTTCGGCACTTTTCCGCGCGTGTTGGCGCGGTACGTGCGCGAACGCGGCGTACTCGGTCTCGAAGAAGCGGTGCGGCGCATGACGTCGCTCTCGGCCGAGACGTTCGGCCTCGTCGACCGCGGCCGCATTCAAGAAGGCTACTGGGCCGACCTCGTGTTGTTCGATCCGGCGACGGTGGCGGATACCGCGACGTACGACGATCCGAAGCGCGAGCCGGAAGGCATCCAGCTCGTCGTCGTCAACGGACAGATTGCCTACGACCGCGGCCAGCACACCGGATACGGTGCGGGCAAGATGCTGCGCTATCGCCGCCCGGCGTTCGAATAGCGCATGGAACCTCGCATTGAACTGCAGCCGCTACCCGACGAACTGCTCGTTTTTGTGCGAGACGAGATCGCGCGGCTGCAAGTACCCGGCGCATCTGTCGGCGTGTTGCACGACGGCACGATTTACGCGGGTGGCGTCGGTATCACTAACGTCGAGCATCCGTTGCCCGTTACCGCGGAAACGCTGTTCCAGATCGGCTCGACGTCGAAAACGTTCACCGCCACCGCGTTGATGCAGCTCGTCGAAGAGCGGCGCGTCGATCTCGACGCAAAAGTGCGCGCATATCTGCCGCGCTTTCGCCTGCAGTCGGAAGAAGATGCGGCGCGCCTGACCGTGCGCGACCTCGTGACGCACCATACCGGATACGTTGGCGACTATTTCAGAGATACCGGGCGCGGCGAAGACGCGATCGCGCGGATCGTGGCAAAAATGGCGAACTCGCCGCAGCTCGTTCCGGCCGGTTCGGTGTTCTCGTACAGCAATGCGGCGTTCTATGTGCTGGCGCATATCGTCGAGACGATCCGCAAAAAACCATTTGAGGCAGTCATCCGCGAGCAGCTGTTCGCGCCGCTCGGGATGAATATGTCGTTCTATTTCCCCGAAGAGTGCATGACGTATCGCGTGGCAACCGGTCATATCGTCACGCAGGAAGGGCCGATGATCGCGCGGCGCTGGCATATGTGGCGCAGCGGTGCGGGCGGCGGCGGGGTGATCTCGAACGTCATCGACCAGATGCGATACGCCGCATTGCATGTCGGTGCGATCGACGCTCAATACGTGTTGAGCCGCGACAGCGTGGCGGAAATGCAGCGCGTTCAGCGTCCGGCCGGGAGTATGTGCGAGTCGATCGGCGTCGCGTGGATGCTCGATGATGCCGGTGGCGGGCAACCGCTCGTCAAGCACGGCGGCGCCACCAACGGTCAGCTGTCGTCGTTCGAGATGGTTCCGTCGAAACGCTTCGCGGTATCGGTGTTGACGAACGCGGACACGGGTCGCGAAACGCGGCAGACGATTGCGGATCGCGCGCAACAGCACTTTCTCGGCTTCGACAAGCCGGCGCCGCGGGCCGCCGAAGGCCTCACGCTCGACATCGCGGAGTACGCCGGTGGCTACCACGCAACGCTCGAACATCTCGATGTGAGCGTGGACGGCGACCGTCTACGTCTTGTCGGCACGCCGCCGCCGCGCTTCATCGTCGATCCGAACGTGCGCCCGGTACCGCTGCCCGCCGCGCTGTTGTCGTTCACGGGTCCGGATCGCGCCGCCGTTTTGAATGGTCCACGCAAGGGCGAGCGCGTCGAGTTCCTGCGCGATGCCGCCGGCCGCATCGAGTGGTTGCGCTGGGACGGGCGCATCGCGCGCAAACAGCCGCAGTCCGTGTAGTGCGTCTTTCGTTGGGGCCGCTTGGTCGGCATCGCGACTTTGTGCACTTGTGGGCGGCGCAATCGGTCAGCGCGTTCGGCAGCCGCATCACGCGCACGGCGCTACCTGTCATCGCGATTCTGCTGGTGACGGCCGATCCGGTGCAGATCGCGGTGCTCGGCGCACTCGAAGTGATTCCCGGGGTGATCGTCGGATTGTTTGCGGGCGGTTTCATAGATCGTCACGCGAAGCGCCCCGTGCTGGTGTGGGCCGACATCGCGCGGGCATTGCTGGTGTTCAGCATTCCGCTCGCGGCGTGGTTCTGGCATCTCGGCATCGCGCAGCTTTACGTGGTCGCTGCGCTGGTCGGCGGCTTCTCTGCGTTGTTCCGATTGGCCGACAACGCTTATCTGCCGGTGTTGATCGGGCGTGAGCATCTGATCGAAGGCAACTCGAAACTGCAGGCGACCGATTCCGTTGCTGAGATCGGCGGACCGGGGTTGGCAGGAGTTCTGATTCAGTTCCTCACGGCACCGGTGACGCTGGTGATCGACGCGGTTTCATACGCGATTTCAGCGCTGTTGCTCGGCCGCATCGCAACGCCGGAAGTGCACGAACCGGTCGCAGCCGGAACGCCGTCGTTGCTCGATGACGTCCGCATCGGCGCGCGCGCCGGTTTCGGCCATCCGATTGTCGGCCTCACGTTCTGGTCGTTCGCCATCGGCGATGTGACCAGCGGATTCTTCATGGCGTTGTACATGCTGTATGCGTTGCAGACGCTCGCCATCGACGTGGCGACGCTCGGCATCGTCATCAGCCTGGGCGGATTGAGCGCGCTCGCCGGCGCGTTCGTGGCCGCGATGGTGTCGCGTCGACTCGGTCTCGGTCGCGCCATGATCACCACGTTGGTCATCGCAAAGATTGCAACTGCGTTCGTTGCGTTCGCGTCGCTCTCACCACAATGGGGGGCGATATGGCTGTCCGCCAGCCAACTGCTTGGCGACGGCGCAATGGTGGCTTTTCTGATCCTCGCGAACAGCTATCGTCAGGCCGTGTTGCCGCTCGACGTGATGGCGCGCGCCAACGGTCTGCTGCAGGTGATGACGGGCATTCTGTTGCCGCTGGGCGCGCTGGTTGCCGGCGTGTTGGCGAAAGCCACGTCGGTCACGCTCGCGATCTGGGTGGGTTGTGTGATGGGGCTCTTTGCCGTCGTGCCGTTGCTGCGCGCGCGAATCGTCACATTGGAAGCGCCGGACCACTCCACCTCGTTCTGATGTTCATCAGCGGCCTCTGTGGCGCGGGCGTATTGCCGCTCACCAACGGTAGCTATCGAAATCATTGCCATTCTGTTTGTGGTCGATGCATGTAGACGCTTCAGGCCGACGACTTCGAAGCGATTCTCGAGATGATGCGCAGTGTGGGTGCTTAGGCGCGGCTCAACGGAACAGCTCAACGGAACAGCGACGCCGGTCGTCCGCGCTCGTTCGATGTACGCGCTTCCCGAATGCACTCGGCGAGCACCGGAATACCTTCCGTGATCATCTCGTCCGGCACGTGTCCGAATGCGAGCCGGATGAACGCGACATCTTCGTTGTCGACCTGGAATGCGCGGCCGCGCGCGTAACGGAAGCCGCGGCTATCCGCTAACGATTGCAGCTTGTCGCGATCGACGTCTTCCGGCATGCGCAGCCACAAGAACAATCCGCCGGCCGGTTCGGACCAGCGGCAGCTGTCGGCGACGTTTGCGGCGAGCGTCGCGCACAGCAGGTTGCGCTTGTGCTCGAACGTCGCGTTCTGCTCTTCGCAATGCGCCCACACGCCGCTGCTGAGATATTCGGCCACGATCGATGCGGCGAGCGTATTGCTGCCGGCATCGTGGCGCCGGTTGAGCACGCGGCGGAACAGTGCAGGCGGCGCCATGAAGTAGCCGAGCCGCACGCCGGGTGCGAGGATTTTAGACAGCGAGCAGATGTAGATCTGCCGGTCGTAGTCGTCGAGCGCATAGAAGGCGGGCGGCTTGCTGCGTTCGTAGTTCACGTCTCCATAGCAGTTGTCCTCTACGAGGATCACGCCGAAACGTTTTGCCAGCGCGAGTATCTCGAGCCGGCGCGCGCGCGGAATCGTCGTGCCGGTCGGGTTCTGGTACGTCGCCTCCGTGTAGATGAAGCGGGGTGGTGTGCCTTTGCGCGCGAGGTCAGCCAGCGCGCGTTCCAGCGCGTCGGGTCGCATGCCGTCTGCATCGACCGGCAGTCCGACCATCCGAATGCCCAGATCGCGGTACGTCGAGATCGTGCCGGGGTAGGTGAATTCTTCGGTGATGACGATGTCGTCGTGGTGTTCGATCAGCGCCTCGGCGACCAGCGTGACCGCCTGCATCGATCCATTCGTCAACGAGATGCGATCGGCGCTTACCGGCACGCCTTCGCGATCGGATTCGCGTTGCGCCATCAGCCTGCGCAAACCCTCGTGCCCGAGTTCGCCCGGATAATTCGTGTACAACGGGTAGTCGCGCGCGATCGCTCGCGCCGCTGCCCGTTGAAATGTCTCCAGTGGAAAAGTAGCGGGGTTGGTGCGCCCCACCGCGAAGTCGTAGATCATGAGTTCCCCAATCGATTGGAAGCCGACCGGTGCGTACCATAACATTGCGATCAACTACACCGACCACGGCTGGTAGTACCTATTGAGATGAATAGCGAGCGGCCGCGTTTTCCAACTCTCGACAAAGCGGACCCGCCGCTACGGTCACCCGAGGCGCATGCGCGCGCTCTCGAACTCGCCTGCCGCGCAGCAGCGCAGATCCTCGCGTCGCGCACCGTCGCCGATGATGCGCAGGAACCGCTGCCCGCGTCGTCAACTCGGCTGTTGCGTCGGTTGGCCCGCAGTCGTGGCTGATTCGCCGACCGCGGTCGACGTCGCACGCTTACTCGCCGATACGCTCGCAAACGCAGGCATCGCTTATGCAATTGGCGGTGCGCTGGCGCTCGCGTACTACGCGGCGCCGCGCGCAACGGTCGACGTCGACATCAACGTCTTCGTCCCGCCGCGCGAGCGACTTCGGCAGTTACTCGCGGTGCTTGCCACGGCGGGATTCACGGCGGATACGCCCGAAACGATCGAGCGAACAGCTTCCGAGGACGGACAGTTTCGCGGCCGAATCGAAGGCATACGCGTCGATGTATTCGTGCCGGCGATCCCGTTTTATGCCGAGATGGCCAGTCGCACGCGCCAGGTTCCGTTGCTGGGGCGCCCCATCGACATACTGAGTGCTCAGGATCTCCTCACGCTCAAGATGATGTTCTTTCGGCGAAAGGATCTCGCGGACGTGGAGGCCGTCTTGCGCAACCCTCTGCCCGGCCTCGATGTCGAATCGATACGAGCCAAATTGGTCGAGATGGTTGGCGAAGATGACGAACGCACAATCGAATGGGACTCGATCATCCGCGACGTACGTGAGGTGAAATGAACGAAGGCGGCGCCGGATGATCGACTTATACACATGGGGCACACCGAACGGTCGCAAGATCTCGATCGCGCTCGA
>JANLUG010000515.1:0-5904 GCA_031363335.1 Gammaproteobacteria bacterium | reverse complement strand
AGCGTGTCCGCCGCACCGACCCGCCGCCGCTCGACCCCGTTCGGGGTCGTGCTCGGCGCCGTCAGTTGGAAATGACGTAATGAAACGTCTAAGGTTGGCCGCTCCTCGGGGGAAGAAACACATGAAAGTCAAAGGCAAAGTCGTGGTCGTCACGGGCGGCGCGAGTGGGATCGGCCGTGCGTTGGCGCGTCGCTTTGCGGCCGACGGCGCGAAGCATGTCGCCGTCGCGGACCTGGATGGTGAAGGCGCCGCTGCGGTGGCGGCTGAGTTCGGTGGATCGAGCCGGCAGATCGACGTCAGCAAAGAGGCGGACATTCAGGCGTTGATCGAGGCGACCGAAAGCGAACACGGGCCGATCGAACTGTTCTGTTCGAATGCCGGCATCGGAATTGGCCGAGGCATCGATGCATCCGATGCGGCGTGGCAGAAGATCTGGGAAGTGAATCTGATGTCGCACGTGTACGCCGCGCGCAACATGATTCCACGGATGGTGAAACGCGGCGGCGGATATCTGCTGAATACGGCGTCTGCGGCCGGGCTGTTGTCGCAGATCGGCTCCGTCACGTATGCGGTGACTAAACACGCTGCGGTTGCACTGGGCGAGTGGCTGTCGATCACGCACGGTCACGAAGGTATCAAGGTGTCGGTGCTGTGCCCGCAAGCCGTACGCACCGGGATGACGGCCGGCAGAGAAGGCGGCGTGGCCAGCGTCGACGGCATGCTCGAGCCCGAGCAGGTTGCCGATGCAGTGGTCGAAACGCTCGATCAGGAACGCTTCCTGGTGCTGCCGCATCCGGAAGTGCTCACGTACATGAAACGCAAAGCGACCGACTACGATCGCTGGCTGGCCGGCATGCGCCGCCTCGCCGAAAATTACCGCGCCTAACGGGAGATACGAAATGGGGACGACGATCCACGGCTACTGCCATGACAAATTCGAAGGCGTACGCGACGCGTTTGCCACCAACTTCGCCGACGGGAGCGACGTTGGTGCGTCATTTGCGCTGACGGTCGACGGCGAATACGTCGTCGACATCTGGGGCGGCCATCTCGACGAAGAAAAAACGAAGCCGTGGAAGGAAGACACCATCGTCAATGTCTACTCGACGACGAAGACCATGGCAGCGATCACGGCTCTGGTGCTCGCCGATCGCGGTGAAATCGATCTGTACGCAAAGGTGTCGAAGTATTGGCCCGAGTTCGCGCAGAACGGCAAGGCCGACGTCGAAGTGCGCCACTTCATGAGCCACTCAGCAGGCTTGTCAGGCATGGACGGCCCGCTGACCACCGCCGATGCCTACGACTGGGAGAAGATGACACGGCTGCTGGCCGCACAAGCGCCGTGGTGGAAACCCGGCACGCAAAGCGGCTACCACGCGATCACGCAGGGCTACCTGATCGGCGAAGTCGTGCGGCGCGTCACCGGCATGTCGCTGGGCACGTTCTTCCGCAAGGAAATCGCCGAGCCGCTCGGCGCCGACGTCCATATCGGTCTCGATCCGCGCCACTTCGACCGCGTCGGCAATCTGATACCGCCGCCCGGTGGAAACGCACCTATAGCCACGGGCGACAACGAGTCGATTGCCGCCAGAACGTTCCGCTATCCGGCGGTAAACGCGCTCGATTCGCGCACGGCCGAGTGGCGGCGCGCGGAAATCCCGGCCGGCAACGGCCACGGTAATGCGCGCTCTGTAGTCAAAGTGCAGACGGTGATCGCGAATGGCGGCTCGGCATTCGGCAAGCGAATCATGTCGAAGGCCGGTTGCGACCGCGTATTCGACGAACAGAGCAACGGCCCCGACCTCGTACTCGGTACGCCGGTGCGGTTCGGCATGGGCTACGGCCTGACGAGCGAAGCATTTCCGTTGGGACCGAACCCGCACACGTGTTTCTGGGGCGGCTGGGGCGGCTCGTTGGTGATCGTCGACACCGACGCGCGCGTCTGCCTCTCCTACGTCATGAACAAAATGGGCGAAGGCACCACGGGCGACATTCGCGGCGGCCGGCTCGCGATGGCCGCGTTCCAGTCACTGGCGTAAGACGGTGAACGCCGCGCGAGACGATTGGAAGACCGAAGTTGCGCTATTCCTGGCTATCACGTTCGGCATCACGTGGTCGATCGCCGTGCTGGTGCTGGGCTTTTCCGCATGGTTCGAAGCGCACTTCGGCCCGCTGACCGCTTCGTCGCCGTTTTTCTATGCGGCCGTATGGGCGCCGAACATCGCCGCGCTCGTTCTAACGAGCACGCGAGGCGGCGCGGCGGCTGTGAAGGATCTGTTTTCGCGCTTGTTCCGCTGGCGCGTCGCGCCGTGGGTGTGGTTCGCCGCAATCGCCTTCTATCCGGCGCTGATGATCGTTGTGCAACTCGTCGGCGTCGCGTTCTGCCGACCGCTCGCAACGGGCGATATGTGGCTGCATGCCGCAATCGGCGTATTCAATCTGCCGGCGCTGCTGCTCGGTCCACTCGGTGAGGAACTCGGCTGGCGCGGCTACCTGCTGCCGCGGATGCTGCAACGGATGCGCCCGGCAACGGCCGGCCTCGTCGTCGGCGTGATCTGGATGATCTGGCACATCCCGGCGTTCTTCGCGTCCGGCCTGCCGCAATCGGGCATGGCGCTGCCGGTGTTCGCGATCGCCGGCATCGCCCTGTCGCTGTTCGTCACATGGCTGTTCGTCAACGCCAATCAGAGCATCTTGATCGCAGGTGTCATCCCTCACGCGATCGCGAATGCATACGGCGGCGCTACCGGTTCAATGACATGGATCAACGCCGTAGTTCTGGTCGCGGGCGCGGTTCTGCTCATTGTGGTACTCGGGCCGCAGCTGCGCCCGGGAACGCGCGGTACACAATCCGTCACGTCTTGACCGATGTTTCGAAGCCGCCTTCGGCAACAGCATCAAGCAAGCGCGATCGCAACGACACCGGCCGCGATGCAAGCCGCGCCCAACAATCGCACTCGATGATTGCGCTCGCCGAGTTGCGATCCGCCGAGGAACGCGGCGAACAGCATCGAGACCTCTCGCGCTGGTGCGACTTGTGACAGCGGCGCCATTGCGACGGCATACAGCACCAACACGTAAGCAATTGGCGAAACGGCCCCAATCACGAGCGCCGGGCGCCACATCTGCTTCGCGTACCCGAGCAGCGGCAGCGGCTCACGTTGTCTGATCATCATGATGAGCAACATCGTTAACCGCAGTCGTACCAGATTGCTGAGGTAGTCGACGAGCACCGGCGACATGTTCGCGTGCTTCACCGCGTAGCCGTCGACCACCGTGTACGCCGAGATGAACGCGCCGGTCGTCAGGCCGTAGCCAACGCCTGCACGCAGTCGCGCCAAATCGTGCTGAGAGTGGGTTCCGCCGCGGATCGCCCGCAGCAGGGTCGGACCGCCGGCGATCACGACGATCCCGCCAACGATGCCGAGCACCCCCAGCCAGCCGACAACACCGAGCGCTTCACCGAGAAATGACGTCGCGATGATCGCGGTCAGCAACGGTCCAGTGCCGCGCGCCAGTGGATAGACCACCGACAGATCGCCGAGACGGTAGCCGCGCAGCAGCACCACGTAGTACACGACGTGAATCGCGCCGCTCGCAGCGACGAGACTCCAATGCTGAACGCCGAATCCGCTCGCATCGCGCCAGATGAACCAGATCCCGACCGGAGCCCACACGATCGACAGCGCGATGCACGTCAGCAACGCAAAGCGCACGTCGCCGCCGCTTTTCTTCGCGAGGAAATTCCAGCCGGCGTGAATCACCGCGGCGATCAGGACGAGGCTCAGCGCGAGCGTCGACACGATCGACTATGTATTCGTGAACACGGCGCCTTCGACGGGCGATCGGTGCTCAGTCAAGCGAATAGCCGTTCATCGCAATGACGACTTTGCCGACCACCTTGCGATCCGTCAGCATCTTCATCGCGCCAACGGCTTCGTCGAGGGGGAACGACGCGCAAATGTATGGATCGATCCGACCGGCTTCGGCGAGATCGAACAATGCCTTGTGGACCTGCACGCCCTTCTCCGGTTCGCGCCGGCCGTATTCGCCGGCGCGCACGCCGATCACGCTCAGCGACTTGATCAAGATCAGATTTACGGCCGCCTGCGGCCAGCGCCCGCTGGTGAAGCCGATCGTCAGCAGCCGGGCGTTCCAATTTACGCAGCGCATCGATTCGTCGAATACGTCGCCGCCGACCGGATCGTAAACAACGTCCGCGCCTCGCCCGTCGGTAAGCTCCTTTACGCGATCGCGAAATCCACCGAGCCGACCATCCGGCAATGTGTAGTTGATGACGTGATCCGCACCGCGCGCTTTGACGACCGCCAGTTTCTCGTCCTTACCGCCTGTCGCAATCACGGTAGCACCCAGCACTTTGCCGAGATCGACGGCGGCGAGACCGACACCCCCTGTTGCGCCGTGCACCAGTAACGTTTCACCGGGTTGCAGATTGCCGCGCGGCACCAGCGCTACGTAGGCCGTCAGATAGGCAGTTTGAAACGACGCGGCTTTGGCATAGCTCATGCGTCCGGGAATCGGTTGCGCGGCGCCCGCCGATACGTTGACCGCCTCCGCGAAGCCGCCGTGCCGAATACTCACCACCACCGCATCGCCGACGGCGTGTTCGGTCACACCGGCACCCACCGCAACGACGTCGCCGGCGGCTTCACCGCCCGGCGCAAACGGCATTGGGGGCTTGAATTGATACTTGCCCTGAATCATCAGGATGTCGGGGAAGTTCACGGCGCACGCTTTGAGGCGCACCTGAACCTCGCCGGGACCCGGCGGCGGCAGCTCGATTTCTTCGAGAACGACGCTGCCGATGTCTTCAGCGATGCGGTGGCAACGAACGCTGCGAATACGTCCCACTGAGCGGAACCGTTAGCCCGCGATCAACGCGGCAACTGCGCGGCGTGCCATCACACGCACGAGGTTCGCGCGAAATTCCGCGGTTGCATGCAGATCGCTGTTGAATCGTTCGTAGTCGATCTCCACCGCATCGACCGCTTGCGGTACGAGCTTCGCATTCAAGGCCTGTTCCAGATTCACCGCGCGGAACGCACACGGACCGGCGCCTGTTACACCAACCCGGATCTTCCCGCCGAAGTCCGCAACGAGCACACCTGCAACGGCATAGCGCGACGCCGGGTTAGGAAATTTGCAGTACGCGGCGCGGCGCGGCACCGGGAACTCGATCGACTTGACGATCTCGCCGGGTTGCAGCGCCGTTTCGAACAGATCCTTGAAGTAATCCGCCGCTGCAATCGCGCGCTTGTTGGTGTGCACGGTCGCACCGAGTCCGATCACCGCCGCCGGATAATCTGCGGCAGGGTCGCTGTTCGCGATCGATCCGCCGATGGTGCCGCGATTGCGCACCTGACCATCGCCGATTTGGCCGGCGAGACTGCACAACACCGGCAATACCTTGCGCAACGCCGTCGAGCGCGCCACTTCGGAATGCCGCGTCATCGCGCCGATGATCACGCGCTTGTCGTTGACGTCGATGCCGGTGAGGCCCGCAACGCTGCCGAGATCAATGATGTCGGTCGGCGCCGCGAGCCGTTGTTTCAAGGTCGGAATCAATGTCTGTCCGCCCGAGAGAAATACGGCATCCTCACACTCGGCACGCAGTTTCGCGGCTGCATCGAGGCTCGTCGGACGGTGGTAGTTGAAGCTGTACATGCTCATTCCCCCCTGCACGCCCGCCAGACCCGTTCGGGTGTGGCCGGCATCGCGACGTCTTTGACGCCGATCGCATCGGTGACCGCATTCATGATCGCTGCCGGTGCCGCAATGGCGCCTGCCTCACCGCAACCTTTGACGCCCAGCGGGTTGTGCGTGCACGCCGTCACCGTGGTGTCGACCGTGAAATTCGGCAGGTCATCCGCGCGCGGCATGCAG
>JANLUG010000501.1:0-8415 GCA_031363335.1 Gammaproteobacteria bacterium | reverse complement strand
GGCTCATGGTATGGCCGGGTGTATCGAGCGCGAGCAATTCCAGCCGCTTGCCGACCTTGATGACGTCGCCCGCGGCGAGGCCTCTATCGACGCCGTCGATGCGCGCCCCAGCGTTCTTGTGCGCGAGCAGCCTGGCGCCGGTCGCCGCGATCACCGGACCATTGCCGCCGGTGTGATCGCCGTGCTCGTGCGTGTTGACGATCTGCGTGATCTTCCAGCCCTTCGCCTTTGCGCGCGCGAGGCATTTCTGGTGATCGAGCGGGTCCACCGCCAACGCTTCGCCGCTGTCGGGGCAGACGATCAGATAGTTGAAGTTGCGATATGCGTTGCCGGTCCAGATCTGTTCGACGATCACGCCCGATGCCTCCTTCGCTTTCGATGAATCGCGACCATACCATGACGCCCCATGGACACATTCGACGAAGAGCCACGGACCTGTATCCGTCGCGCGCCTGATCGACGCCCGCTGGAACGCGACAGCCTGGTGCTCACCGCCATAGCCATCGATAACGGCATCTACGCCGACGGCGCGGAATGGTGCCTGTGGGTTGCCGACGCGGAAGCGCTGCGCGCGAACGCCGAACTCGACAACTACTCGCAGGAGAACCGGCCGCGCTTCGCGCCGCGCCCGCAGGTCGTCACGATCGACAGCGGCTGGCCCGGCGTGCTGTGTTTCCTGCTGGTCGTCTGGCTGTTGCCGTCGCTCGAAGCGGCAACGACGTTCGGCTGGCATTGGCGCAGCATCGGCGAGATGAATGCGGGGCTCGTCGCGGCCGGTCAGTGGTGGCGCGCGATTACCGCGCTGACGCTGCACGCCGACCTCGGCCATCTGATGGGCAATTCTCTGTTCGGCGCGGTGTTCGGCATCTTCGTCGGCCGCCATCTCGGTTCCGGGCTCGGCTGGCTGCTGATCGTCGCGTGCGGTGCAGTCGGCAACCTGCTCGACGCGGCCATTCAGCCGGACGACTTCCGTTCGATCGGCGCATCGACCGCCACCTTCGCCGCGGTCGGCATCGTCGGCGCATTCGTGTGGCGGCGCGGCTACTACCGCGCGATCGACTGGCGCCGCAGCGTCGCGCCGATCTTCGCGGCCATCGCGATGCTCGCGTTCACCGGTATGGGCGGCGAGAACACCGACATCGTCGCGCACCTGATGGGATTCACGGCGGGTCTGTGCTGCGGGATCGGCGCGGCCGCGTTCGACATCCGCCGCATCCGCATGTGGGCGCAGTGGCTGTGCGGCATCGGCGCGCTCTCGATCATCGCCGGCGCGTGGACGTTGGCGGGTCTCGGCGTCTGACAGGCGGCCCCGCGCGGCCTCAACCGCGCGCGATTCGCGTATCATCCCCCGCCTCTTCGAGTCGATCGAAAGCCATTCACGGGAGATGCGCACATGAGACCCATCAGAAGAACGTCGACGCGCGCGATCATCGCGACGCTCGTGATCGCGTTGACCGCTTGCGGCGACAAGGCTGCAGAAAAAGCGGCCGCCGACCAGGCTGCAAAAGCGACGGCCGACGCGGCGGCGCAGAAGGCCGCCGCCGATACGGCGCGCACCGACGAGCTCGCGAAGATCGGTGAGGAGGCCGTCGCTTACGGACTTCCGCTGATGGTTGCCGAGATCACGAAGCGCGTATCGACGAACGTCGCAGCGCCGCAACCGAATGCGCACGCGCCCGTCAATCAGCTCGGAAACATGGCGAAGTATCCGACCGCCGCCGACAAAGACATCGTGCGGATGAACGTCGACACGCTGTATTCGTTCGCGTTCCTCGATGTGACGCAGGAACCGATGATCATGTCGGTGCCTGACACGAAAGGGCGCTATTACCTGATGCCGCTGATCGACGCATGGACAAACGTGTTCGCATCGCCCGGCAAACGCACCACCGGCACGAAGGCGGCGAACTTCCTGATCAGCGGACCGGGCTGGACCGGCACGGCGCCGAAGGGCATGACCGAATACAAATCACCGACCAACACCGTGCTGATCGGCGGCCGCACACAGGCCAACGGCCCCGCAGATTACGCCGCGGTGAATGCGATTCAGGCGCAGTACAAGCTGACCCCGCTGTCTGCTTGGGGCAAACCGTACAAAGCGCCGGCCGGCGTCGTCGACCCGAACGTCGACATGTCACCGCCGGTCGAGCAGATCGGCAAGATGAACGCGGCCACGTATTTCTCGACGCTGGCAACGTTGCTCAAAGCGAACCCACCGCCCACCGCGGATGCGCCGGCCGTTGCGCAGCTCGCGAAGATCGGCCTCGTGCCGGGACAGGATTTCGATATCGCGAAGCTCGACCCGGAAGTTGCGAAAGCACTCGACGGTTCGGTGCAGCAAACGTTGGAGAAACTACAGGCCGCCGCGAAGAAAGCCGGCGATCTGGTCAACGGCTGGAACATCCTGCCGAAGAACCTCGCCAATTTCGGTACCGACTACGGCACGCGAGCGGTGGTCGCGCTGATCGGCTTCGGCGCGAACATCGTCGAAGACGCGATCTATCCGTCCGCCTTCATCGACAGCGACGGCCAACCGCTGAACGGCGCGAACAAATACACGCTGCACTTCGACAAGGGCCAGACGCCGCCGACGAATGCCTTCTGGTCGCTGACCATGTACAACGCGCAATCGTTCTTCGTCGACAATCCGCTCAACCGTTACAACATCGCCGCCTGGATGCCGCTGAAATACAACAAAGACGGCTCGCTCGACATCTACATCCAGCGTGAGTCGCCGGGTAAAGCACTCGAATCGAACTGGCTGCCGGCGGCGGAAGGCGATTTCAACGTCACGAACCGCATCTACTGGCCGAAAGCCGGCGCGCTCGACGGTACGTGGAAGGCGTCGCCGATCACCCGGGTGAAGTAACTGAAGTAACATCGGCATCGGCCCAACATTCAGGTCATTCCCATGTCGCATACGCTGATCGTTCTGCCCGATGACACGGCGAAGCCGATCGTCGATGCCATCAACGGCGCGAAGAAGTCGTTGAACATCCGCATGTTCCTGTTCACCGATGAAACGCTGCTCGGCGCGGTCATCGCCGCAAAACGCCGCGGCGTGAAAGTGCGCGTGATGCTGAACCCGGCGCGCCGCAGCGGCGAAACGGAGAACGAAGAGTCGCGCAAAACGTTGACTGACGCCGGCATCGAGGTGCGCGACAGCAACCCGAAGTTCGATCTGACGCACCAGAAGTCGATGGTGGTCGACGACGCGATCGGCTTCGTCGAGTCGTTGAACTGGGAACCGAAGGATCTGACCGAAACGCGCGACTACGCGATCGTCACGACGCACGACCTCGAGAACCGCGAGATGAGCGCGTGTTTCGAGGCCGACTGGGCGCACGAAGATTTCTCGCCGCATCCGGAATCCAGATTGATCTGGTGCCCCGACAACGGCCGCCAGCGCGTCGCCGACTTCATCGACGATGCGAAGAGCTCGTTGTGGGTACAAAACGAGCGTTACCAGGACACGGTGATCATCGAGCGGCTGGTGCGCGCCGCGACGCGCGGCGTGAAAGTGCACGTTCTAACGAAGAAGCCGCACTCGTTGAAGCAGGGCAAACTGGTGGAAGGCATCGGCGGATTGCGCATCCTGCAGGACGTCGGGGTAAAGGTGCACACGCTGAAGCACCTCAAGCTGCACGCGAAGATGATGCTCGCCGACAGCAAACGGGCCATCGTCGGTTCGATCAACCTGGCGCCGGGAAGTTTCGATTCGCGCCGCGAACTCGCGATCGAAACGGACCACCACCACGCCGTGAAGCGCCTCGAAGAAACGGCGCACGCGGATTGGGATGCATCGCACAGGATCGACCTCAGCGACGAAGGTTTGCTCGCCGATCTGAAGAAGCGCGACCTCGACGCTAGCGAACTCGCGATCGGCGGCGCCGACGAACACAAGAAGCACAAGTCGAAGGATTGATCGCGGCGATCGGCTCCCGTCTCACGGCGCGATCGCCGCGACCGTCGCGACATCCGCTTGCGGGTACTCCAACTCCATGCGGACGATACGCGCCGTTCGTGCGCCGTAACGCGCGGTGATGTCCGAGAGCGCCTGGTCCAGCGCGTAGCCGGGTGCATTCGACGCGAGCGGTTCGAGCATCACTCCGACATGGGTGTCGCCCGCGACGCCATCCGGCAACAAACGCAATCCTTGCCGCATGACGATCGGTTGCGTGCTATCCGCAAGCGTCTTCACCTGCGCCAGATGCGTCGCCTCGTAGGCGTTGCTGGCGAGTGCGAGCGCTATTTCGTCGACGCCGTCGGATACCGGCATGCCCACCGTTTCATGGCGCCAGAACGCCATGAAATTCATTGCATACGAGGCGATGACACCGGCGCCCAGTCGAAACTCGTTCGTCTCGTGCGCTGCGCCCCAGCGCCTGACGCCGAGCTCGCTCGCCAACGAATCCGCCCGCTCGCGCCCGCCTATTGCCGCCACGAGCGCGAGCGCAACCGGCAGCGACGCGCTGACGCCCGTGGTCGTCACCACGCCGCGGTCGACCACGTAGCGCCGGTCTGCGACATATCGAATGCTCGGATCCGCCTTGCGCAGGTCGTCCACCCGAAACCAGTGCGTCGTTGCGCGCTTGTCGTGAAGTACACCGGCATTCGCCAGCACGATCGCTCCCGCGCAAACCCCGACGATGGTCGCGCCATGCGCGGCCTGTGCGCCGATCCAGGCAAGCACCGCGGGGTCGTCGGCGACGTGCATCGCCGGCACGATCACGTAGTCCGCCCCATCCGGATAGTGTTGGTCGAATTCGGCCGCGGTTGCATCCGGAACGATCGTCAGCGATGGCATCAGCGTGACGGAACCCGGTCGGATCGACAGCGCCACTACGTCGGCAACTCCGGATCGCTTGATCACGCCGAACGGCACAAGGTAGTCGGTGGTCTCGCTGCCTTCGTTCAAACCGATCACCGCCACAACGGCCCGAATGCGTTTCGGCGGCTTCAATGCCATCAGCGTGTCGGCTTCCTCCCGCGCGGAAATCACCGGAACTTCGCCCGATGAATCCGGGCCCGCCGCCATCGCCGCACATACGAACCCAGCGCCGAACAATACGAGCGCGCATCCGAATGAGTTGAATGCTCTGGTCACTTGAACCGCTCCGAAATCTACAGTTCGCTATTGCTAACACGATTGGGGCGTGGCAGAAATGACAATGAATCGATGATTCATGCTGGCAACTGCGGGAGGCCTCTCATGGTGGGACGACATTCCAAGCGCACCGGCAGACGAACGGCGAAGCGATCGGCACCGCGAACGATCGCGTTCCCCTTATACGCCGGTATGCAATCTCTCGACGCGGTCGGGCCGGGTCAGGTGTTCGGAAGCGCGAACATGTTGCTGGATGCTGACGCCTACCGCGTGACGTTCGCCGCGGGCAAGCCGGGCGCCGTGCAGACGTCGGCCGGATTCGCGCTGACGGCGCAAGGCTTCAGCGATGTGCCGCCCGACTCGGTCGATACGCTGATCGTGCCCGGCGGCGACGAAGCCGGTATTCGTGCCGCCATCGCCAACAAGCGCCTCATGGCGTGGCTCGAGGTGGCGGCGACCCGCAGCCGGCGAGTATGTTCGGTGTGTACCGGGGCATTTCTGTTGGCCGCAACCGGTAAGCTCGACGGACTGCGCGTGGCGACACATTGGCAATCCACCGCCCTGCTGCAGCAGACATTTCCGGCGCTGGATGTAGACGAGCAGTCCATCTACGTGAACGACGGCAAGTATTGGACGTCGGCGGGCGTCACTACAGGGATCGACATGTCGCTGGCATTACTCGAACAGGATCACGGGCGCGACCTCGCCATGGCGGTGGCACGCCAACTGGTGGTCTACATGCGGCGGCCCGGACACCAGACGCAGTTCTCCGCCACGCTGGCAGCGCAGTCGACCAGCGACGATCGCCTGGCGGAGCTGGCGACCTGGGTGGAGCGCAATCTGGAGAAGCCGCTGAACGTCGAGGCGCTGGCAGCTCGTATACACATGAGCCCGCGCAATTTTCACCGCCACATGCAGGCCGCGCTCGGTATGTCGCCGGCCAAATTTGTCGAATCGATCCGCCTCGACGCAGTGCGGCGTCTGCTCGAAGAGCACCGCTTCGATCTCGCGCAAATTGCGGCGCGCGCGGGCTTTTCAGGACCCGACCATCTGATCCGCGCATTCGAGCGGCGCTTCGGCGTAACGCCGGGAAAATACCGGCAGATGCACATCGGTCAGGCAGCGTAGAGTTTCGCCATGCTGTATCGCCCCGAACGACACGAACGTTGCGACGCCACCGCGTGGGATGCGGCGCGCGCCCGCGCGATGATCGCAACCATCGTTGCAGACACCGAGTCGCGCTTTTCGCCCGACGCGTTCTGGCCGATTCACGCCCGCGATGCGGACGACGGCAGCTCAATTCCTCTCTACCCACTCTACTTCGGCGCGTGCGGCGTGATGTGGGCGCTGCGATATCTGCAAGACGTCGGCGCGGCGCGCCTGACACGATCGTATGCGCCACACCTGACCGAACTGATGAGGCGCAACCGGGAGTGGCTCGCCGCGGAGAGATTCGACGAAACCGCCTCCTACATGATGGGCGAAACGAGCATCCTAATGCTGATGCTGATGCTGCACGATGAACCGAGCGCCGACATCGCCGATCGCATCTACGCGCTGATCGAGCGCAACCTCTCGAACCGAACGAGAGAGCTGATGTGGGGTGCGCCCGGAACGATGCTGGCTGCGCTTTTTATGCACGAGCGTACCGGCGAGCCGCGCTGGGCCGAACTGTTCCGCCGCTCCGCGCGCACGCTGTGGTCGCAGCTGATCTGGTCGGCTGAGTACGACTGCCACTACTGGATGCAAGACCTCTACGGCGTGCGCGACACCTACAT
This sequence comes from Gammaproteobacteria bacterium, assembly GCA_031363335.1. Classification (GTDB taxonomy): domain Bacteria; phylum Pseudomonadota; class Gammaproteobacteria; order Pseudomonadales; family Azotimanducaceae; genus DATJGR01. The sequence continues at coordinate 1,530 of JANLUG010000501.1, read as the reverse complement.
CGACGCGGTGCACGGCTTCGTCGGTACGGCGTCTCCGCTCATCCACGGCCGTCACCTGCTCGACGCACAAGAGTGGAACGATTGGCAGCGCTGCGTCTCGAACACCGTGCGGCGTTGCGCGACGCTCGAGGATGGGCTGGCGAACTGGCGCGCGCGCCTCATCACGCGATCCGACAAGTCGGCCGGTATGCTGATGCAGTTCTGCCACGGCGCCCCCGGCTTCATCACTTGCCTTGCCAACTTTCCGGACGATTCACTCGACGATCTGTTGCTCGCGGGCGGCGAAGCGACATGGCAGGCAGGACCGCTCGTCAAAGGTTCCAATCTCTGCCATGGCAACGGCGGCAACGGCTACGCGTTCCTGAAACTGTATGCGCGCACCGGCGATGCGATGTGGCTCGACCGCGCTCGCGCGTTTGCCATGCACGCGATGCGGCAGGCCGAGGCCGATGCGGCGCAATACGGCCGCATGCGGTACTCGCTGTGGACCGGCGACCCAGGCTTCGCGATCTATCTGTGGGATTGCATCAACGGAACCGCGCGCTTTCCGACGCTCGACGTATTCTTCGCCGACTGATTCCTCTGTGGATTGATTTGGATTGGAAGTGCAGCTGCTCACCTGCCCGATCTGTCGCACGCCGCTGTCGCAGGATGCGGCGACGCTCGTCTGCGCGCAGCAGCATCGTTTCGATCTGGCGCGCGAGGGCTACGTCAATCTGTTCCCCGCTCACCACCGCCAATCGCGCAGCCCGGGTGACGACGAGCGCATGGTCGGCGCGCGGCGCCGATTTCTCGATGCCGGCTACTTCGCGCCGCTGCGCATCGAACTCGCTGCAACGCTGTCGGCGGTGTGCGCCGACGGCATCGGCAACGCCGTGGATCTCGGTTGCGGCGAGGGCTACTTCACCGACGCGTTGGCGTGTGTCGCGCGACACACGTACGGAATCGACGTTTCCAAAGCAACGATACGCGCGGCGTCCAAGCGCTATGCGTCGGCGACGTTCGTGGTCGCGAGTTCACGTCGGTTGCCGCTCATCGACGACTCGTTCGACGTCGCCACTGCGATTCTCGCGCCGATCGATCCGGACGTTGTGCGCGTGCTCGCCAACGACGGTGTAGTGGTGCGCGTGAGCCCCGGCCCTGACCACCTGCGTAGTCTCCGCGAGCTCGTCTACGCCGAGGAGCGGTCGCACCGGCGCGCCACGACCCCGCTGCCCGGCCTCGTGCATTCGAGCGAACGGCTGGTTCGATTCACCTTCGAGACGGATCGAAGCGCGCGGTCGGATCTGATCGCGATGACGCCGATGTTCCATCGAACCCGAGAGGACCAACGCGCTCGCGCATTGGCACCGGAACACTTGACCATCGAAGCCGGCTTCTGGATTGATGTATTCAGGAAAATTCACTGACGCGGGGACGCCATGCAGACGCAAAACATCGAGTATCAGATCAACGGCAAAAAATTCGTCGGCTACCTGGCCGATGGATCGAACGGCAAAAAGACCGCCGGCATACTCGTTGCCCACGAAG
>JANLUG010000423.1:0-1926 GCA_031363335.1 Gammaproteobacteria bacterium | reverse complement strand
TGAAGCTGACGCCGCTGGGATTCCGAGTGGTGTCTCGGAACACTGGCGAAATCGATGACAGTTGGCTTGGAGCCGCAGTCGAGGCAAGGATTACGCTGTCGGACACTCAGATCCTCACTCAGCGCGGTATCGTCGTCGACGTCTCATCGACGGTTCCTGGAACGCACGAGGCCTCCATCCGCACCATCCATCAGGAATTCAAACGAGTTCCTCAGCTCGAGCGTCGGAGACAGATCAGGTGGCTATGTTCAGATGAGTTTCATCCGACTGGAGTTGCGTCGAACCCTGCAAAATCCAATGATTTCATCCTGTTCCGCGTATTGGACATTTCCCCGTCGGGGCTACGGCTGATGACTAGCCTGCGCAACAGCTTCATTGTGCGAGGAATGCGCCTCGACGTCATCGTTAGCTTTCCCATGGTCTCTCAGATAACAGTGCGCCTGTCGGTTCAGAACGTTTCCTTCATTTCGCGAGACGAAAAGGAGTATCTGGCAATCGGTGCGCAGATCGACGATCTGACGCGGCGTCAGTCAAGCGTGATTGCTCAATACATGGCTCAGTTTGGTGACATCGACTCTCTTAGTGAGTTTAAGGACAGCGGGTTCGCTCAAGTCGCTAGTAGCGGAGCGATCGAGTACGGCGTCGTGCGAAGCGAGGCGGATTACCGCGAGGTACTCAATCTCCGCCACCTCGCGTACTTGGCGGATAACAAGATCGCAAAGGGGGCTGGCGTAAACGACGTCGCGGACATACATGACTCCAGAGCACGGATACTAATGTGCAAGTTCCGAGGAAAGACGATCGCAACCGCGCGCTTAACGTTCCATGAAATCGGCGACGTCACAGAGCATGAGGAATTCATTGCCTGGACGAACGATTTCCCTCGAAGAGATGAGTCCGTTGAAGTTACCAGAGCGTGTACGCACCCCGATTTTCGTCGAACGGGACTTTTCTTCGCACTCATTCGCTATGTTGTGATTACAGCGACGCAGGCAGGGCGTAGTTGGGTAGTTACTTCGTCGACGGAAGACCTGGTGCCGATGTATCGCTTTGTAGGCCTCAGTCCGGTTGGGGTAACGTACAACCATCCTGACCTCAACGACCTCAAACACGTTGTATTAGTGGCCAACATGTACGATGCCCTTTCTGGTCGCACGGTCGGCCTCACCGCATGGAACCAAGTTTGGCGCGACGCGTTTCCGTATATGTCCCCGAACGCCGTCGCGCAAGATACCCTTTCAAGGGTACGCATTGCGTTCTATCGATCGCTAGGGCCATTGCTGGGGCCACTCAGTTCAGTGATGACGAAGCTAAAACTACGTGTGCGAGCGCGAATCCGATGACCCGAAAACCATGGATTTCTATGGTGCCCAACGACGACCACAGATCGTTGCCGCGCTTCAATGACGAACTCACGCGCGCGTCCGCGCGCGTCTCTAACGTTCATCTGCTTTGGGAGGGCGGTTCCGCAACAGCGACCATTTGGTTCACGAACGGCCCCGAGATCCAATTTTGCGTCCCTCTACATTCTCCGAATCCAGATGTTGGCACCCTGGTAGAGATGTCCACGCGTCTTGATTCACAAGATGTTCGCTCCACCGTCTTAGTCGAGCGGTGCAACGAAATCTACGGTTCGTTCCGAGTAATTACGTGCTGCACATGCTCCCCAACGAACACTCACCTGCCCGTGGCGCAGAGACGCGCAAATACTCGATTCACATTCAGTTCACTCTACCCGTTGTTCTGCTTTGCGAAGAATCCGATCGACGGGCGCGTAGTGCCACTGCGCGCGTTGGACATCTCGAATGGAGGCATCTCGCTGGTCGGTCCAGCTCCTCCCAGCGCGCCGTTTGCAGGGCTTGAGGTCTCTTGTACGTTTGACGCACCCTCAATTGGGACTTTCTCTGCCAAAGTCATAATCAGAGA
>JANLUG010000363.1:0-2667 GCA_031363335.1 Gammaproteobacteria bacterium | reverse complement strand
TGGCATCGCTTTGCCGCCGGGCAGCCCGTTGCGCGAGGACATCAATCGCGCGCTGCTCAAGATGCGCGAGGACGGGGCGTATCAGGATATTTATACGCGCTGGTTCGGCAGCTGATCGTCGTAGAAGGTGTCGGCCATTGGTGGCGCTTCTTCGAGCGACCACCAGCGCCGGACCGACTGCGCGGATGGATCGATGCGACCCGTGACCAGGCGGGAAGAGCGCCGCGCCGCTACGGCTCACTCGAAGATGCGTTCCAGCGAATGCAGCAGACGAACCCGCATCTGAATCCGGAGCAGGCCCGCCATCTGACCGTTCACGGCAGCCATCAGAACGAAGACGGAACGTATACGTGGAAGTTCGACCACTACACACACGCGCACTCGCCTTATGACATCAGCGCGGAAGACACCGAGGCGCTGTGGCGAGAGGTCGCCTGTCCGACGCTGTTCGTGAACGCAACGCAGGGGTATCCGCATCGCATCGGACAAGGCGATACGCTGGAACACTTTCGCAACGCCGCGGTCGTTGATCTCGACGACGCAGGTCACTGGGCTCACCACGATCAACTCGATGCGTTCATGGGTGAAGCCGAGCGCTTTCTGGCAAACTAATCCGCGTACGAGGGACTGCGGGACGAGTCAATGCCGGGCGCGCCCAAACGGCTGCGATGTGAATATCTGGAAAGCCCGATCGGCATCGACGAGCTGCGCCCGCGACTGTCGTGGTGGCTCGATGACGAGCGTCCCGCCGAGATCCAGACCGGGTATCACATTCTGGCCTCGCGCCGCCCCGAGACGCTCGAAGAAGATCAGGGAGATCTTTGGGATAGCGGGTGGACCGAGTCATCGAATACCTGCCACATCACCTACGCCGGACGCCCGCTGACGTCACGGCAGCGTGTCTGGTGGAAGGTGCGCGCATTCGACTCTGACGGAATCGGCAGCCCGTGGAGCCGTGCGACCTACTTCGAAATGGGTCTGCTCGACCACGAAGATTGGCGCGCGCGCTGGGTGGGTGCCGCGCTGATGGGCGGCAAGCGCACACCTGTCCAAGTACCTGCCTTACGGCGTTCGTTCGAGTTGCCGCAGCCGGTCGAAAGCGCGCGGCTGTACATCACCGCGCTCGGGGTCTACGACGCAGAGATCAACGGTGTCCGCGCGCACGAGGTCGAACTTGCACCGGGCTGGACGGATTTCGCCAAGCGAGTCCGGTATCAGACCTTCGACGTGACGCGCCTGCTTAAACGCGGCGAAAACGTACTCGGCGTGTTGCTCGGCGACGGTTGGTACTGCGGGACGCTCGGCCTTTCCGATCGCCAGCAATATGGCGACAGGCCATTGTTGCTGGCGCAGCTCGAGATCACGCTCGCCGACGGCACGTTGATGCGCGTTGCGACCGACGATCTGTGGAAGTGGCAGCGTTCGCAGATTCTGTACTCGGATGTGATGTCCGGCGAGAGCGTCGACGCCCGCCAGAGTCTCGGCGCGTGGACCACCCCGGGTTTTGACGCAGCCGGTTGGGCGCAAGTCGATGTGCAACCGTTGCGCCACGACGTCGCGCTCGACGGGAATGCAAGCCCGCCGATCAAAGTGATCGATCGGATTGTCCCGACGGCAGATCCCACTCGCCGTTCCGGAAGCTTCGGGGCGCAGCGCCTCATATACGACTTCGGGCAGAACATCGTCGGACGCGTTCGTCTGAAAGTTCGCGCTTCTCGAGGCACGCTGATTCAGATTCGTCACGCCGAGCGGCTCGATGAGAAAGGCGAGTTGTACACCGCGAATCTGCGCAGCGCCGCTGCGACCGATCTCTACACCTGTTCCGGCGATGGCGGCGAAGTATTCGAACCTCGCTTCACGTTTCACGGCTTTCAGTTCATCGAAGTCAGCGGCCATTTCGAAGAATCGGCGATCGAGGACGTGACCGGAATCGTGCTCGCCTCGGCGCTTCCCGAAATCGGCGAGTTCCAATGCGATCATCCGCTGCTGAACCAGCTGCAGAGCAACATTCAGTGGAGTCAGCGCGGCAACTTCGTCGAAGTGCCGACGGACTGTCCGCAGCGGGACGAGCGGCTCGGCTGGACCGGCGACGCGCAGGTATTCGTCCGCACCGCAGCGTTCAATCTCGACGTTGCCGCGTTCTTCGCAAAGTGGCTGGTGGATCTGACCGATGCCCAGTCGGCCAATGGAACCGTACCGCCGCTTGCACCGGTGCCGCCGGCGCTGACGATCATGCGCGGCGACGGCGGGCCGGCCTGGGCCGACGCAATCGTCATCTGTCCGTGGACGATTTACCGGTGTTGCGGCGATCGACGCATTCTCGAGCGCCACTACGACGCGATGAAGGCGTTCGTAGACAACATTGAGTCGCGCTTTCCGGCACTGATCCGCGCCGACGCAGCGGTCGAACGGTGGCAGGGTTTCGGCGACTGGCTCGCAACCGATGGCGCTCGCACGGGCGATGCGAGATTCGGCAATACGCCGAAGGATCTGATCGGGACGGCGTTCTTCTGCTACAGCGCAAAGTTGTTGGCGCGTATCGCGGGCGTGCTCGGCAACGTGTCGGACCTCGAACACTACGAAGCTCTGGCGCAACGCATTCGCGCGGCATTCCGACGTCGGTTCGTGACCGGCGAAGGACGTCTCGTAAGCGAGACTCAGACGGCC
>JANLUG010000333.1:0-6129 GCA_031363335.1 Gammaproteobacteria bacterium | reverse complement strand
GACGACGACGCGGCCGGTCGGCTCGTGACGTTTGTGGACCGCGCTAGCCGCAGTGCGACCTTCACATTCGACCCCGACGGCAACATTGCCACTGTTAGCTACGCGGACGGCGAGGTGCAGGCGGGCACATGGGATCCGGTCGGGCGGCTCATCTCGCTGACTGACGCGGACACGACCGTCGAACGGGGCTACAACGACGCGGATCATCTAGTTTCCGAGCGTACTCGCGGCAATAACGGCGTGGCCCTGCCGGATGTGACGCTGTCGTACAGCACCGACGCGAACGGGCGACGGGTCACCAGTTCTGGACCGGGCGGCGACATCGCCTACGCCTACGACAGCCGCGGGCGCCTCTCGTCGCTGCGGGATGACGCAGGCGGTGCATTCGCGTTCGCCTATGACGCCGCCACCGATCGGCTGACCGGGTTGTCGCGCCCGAACAGCGTTAACGACGCATTGAGTTACCGAGAGAACCTCCTCGCAGCGCGTAACGCGTCCATTGGCGCTTCGGTTCGTGCACGGGCCGAATACGGGCTCGATTTGCTTGGCCGGCGCGCGTCGCTCACCGACTTGGACGGCGGCCACACGTTTACCCACGACCTTGCCGATCGACTGAGGTCCGCGACGCACCCGGCGGCTTCGGGCTTAGCCGCAGAAACGTTCGCGTACGACACGGTCGGAAATCGCACGTTGTGGGCCGGGTCTCCGGCTGCCTCGGTGCTTTACGACGCGGGGATGCAGCTCGCGAACGATGGCACGTATGATTACACGTATGATCCTGAAGGCCGTCTTACGCAGCGCCGCAACCGTGCGACTGGCGCTGTCACTCTCTACACTTGGAGCGATGCCGGTACGCTCATGTCCGTTGTGGCAGAGAGCGGGGCGAGATCGACGTATCGGTACGATGCGTTCGGCCGGCGCCTCGAGGCCAACGACAACGGCGCTATCCGCCGATTTGTCTACAGCAGCTGGAACCTGCGCAATGAGTTCGACGGGGCCAACGCGCTGCGGGCGACGTACGTCGCCGGACTCTTCCCGGATCGCGTGTACGAGATCGTGCGCGACGGTACCCGCTACTATCCGCTGTTCGACGGCGTGGGTAGCGTGACGACACTGACTGATGGCTCAGGCGCCGCGGTCGGCCGCGTCCGTTACAGCGCGTTCGGTGTCCCGCAATCGAGCGGCGTGACCGAAAACGCGGTCTCCTTCACGGGCCACCAGTTCGATGTCGCCACGGGACTTTTCTACGCGCGCGCTCGATACTACGACCCGACGCTCGGCCGTTTCTTAAGTCAAGATCCGGAATGGGCTGTCAATCCATACGTGTACGCGCTGGACGCGCCGTTGGAGTTCACCGATCCGACCGGCCGGGCGGAGACAGCGGATTACACAAAGACCGTCAACACCCTGTACAACAGGATTGTCGGCACCGGGAAACGCGCAGAGGACGCCCGAAAGCTCGCAGAGGCAATCGTGAAGGCGGGACCTAATAAGGTAGCGGAGGCCAATCGATTGCTATCTAGCGGTAACTTTTGGAAATTTTTGTTATGAAGGGAAAGACCTAAGGCAATTCCGGCCGCGGTGTCGCGTCCCAGGTAGCTGGTACCTGTGTGTCGCGAATCACTATGCGAACAATCGGGCAGCGCTGTCTCACCAGCGGCCGCGGGTCCGCGAGCGGGGCATGCGTGGCTTTTCGTCACCCAAGCAAGCGCAACGATTCCTGAGCGTCCATGCAGTCCTCTACAGCCTATTCAAATTGCAACGCCATCTGGTGTCGGCGGCCTTCTACCGATCCCGTCGGCTGCGTGCATTTGAATCGTGGCACAACGCGGTTGCTGCATGAGGATATCGGTATTTTCTCAAGGGAACGCGTGCTGGAATTCAGGGGCAGCACGAACAGCGAATTCGCATCGTTCTCGCGCGTCTTCACGCATCAAGCTCGCCGCAAGACATGAACCTCCCAGGGCTGCATCTCCATCAATTGAAGGGCGAGCGCAAAGGCACTTGGTCGGTACGCGTCAGCGGCAATTGGCGCATCACTTTTGAATTCGAGGGTTCACATGTGGTCGATGTGAACCTGGAGGACTATCACTGATATGGCTATGAAGATGTTCGATCCGCCGCATCCGGGCGTTGTGCAGCGGGAGCTCTGTCTGGAGCCTTTGGGCTTGAGTGTTACTCGCGCCGCGGAAGCGCTTGGAGTGACCCGCAAGACGCTGTCGGCGATTATCAATGGTCGAGCCGGGATCAGTCCGGAGATGGCGATTCGGCTTTCGAAGGCGTTCAGCGCCTCGGCTGAGAGCTGGCTTACGCAACAGGCTCACTACGATCTGTGGATTGCAGAGCAGCACATGGGGAAGGTTCGTGTTGAAAAGTTGTCAGCGGCCTGACTCACGCCCAGACGACGTCGGACGACGTTTGCTCGCGCGGATCAAATTTGCTGCGACCATATGTTCGCCGGATACGAAACCCAGTAGTTCAACGCGCGCACAAATGATTTCGTTGGGAGGTCGGGCGACGTCAGATTGATGACAAAGCGGCGGAAGTGCGGGAGCGGGTTGGATGTGAACATATCACTTAAGGCGCGAAGGCGAGAGATCCGCAAGTATCTTGGAGCAGGGGGAGAGCGTCCTGCGCCCGAACGACGCTTACGACTGACCCGCTGTCTTAGCAATGCACGTTAGTGGTTGATAACCCAGTAAGCGAAGGATTTGGGTCCGCGTGATGGGGCCGAACCACGATCGATTGAGCCATTTCCGGCGTTTCCGACGCATTTCGTAAGAAATTTGTAAGGTAACCAACAGAAATGCTAGGGGGCGATCTTTACAAGTGATTGATTCTAAAAGGATTTGGCTCCGCCTGTTGGACTCGAACCAACGACCCGCTGATTAACAGAATGGAAAAGTGATCTTTAATTTCAATTAAATCAGTAGCTTACCGAGCGTCCGTTGCAACCCGATGCCTCGAAATGCAGCACTGTGCACGACCGTTACCCGCAAAATGACCACATGAAAAAATGCCAACGGATCTATAGAGGTGCGAAGCAAGTTCCCCTTTGTAAGCATGTTAGGCATCTGCCAGAGCAGTGTGCCTCTTGCCAACTGTGCCGCACAGTCCAGCTGCGTCTGAAGGCGCTACCGTCCGTCACGCTGCGATCGGACTCTTGACGCGTGTTGCCCCTCCTGCGCGACTCGAAGCAGCGCCGCGACGAGGCATTGAAAGACGAGGTAGCCCGATTCGGAGCGGTAACCCCGATAGCGCAGCGCCGCCAGGGCTAGCGCATGGGCCGCGTTGTAGGCCAGGCCGAAACGAATCTCGAGGCTTAGCTCCTTGCGCCGCGTCTTCAGGAGTCGAATGCCCGAGCGCACCAAACCCTTGAGTTCATCCGCGGCGGCCGGCCCCACCTTCAGCTGGCCGATGCGGACCAGGTTATCGATTTGCGGGTGGCTCAGAGTTGCGACGGCGAACCAAGCGCGACAAATATGGCGCGCGCCATTGTCAAATCAATGCCAATTGATTGACAATAATCAGCATGGAATTTGATAAAAATTCAATCCGGCGGCGTGCGTTAGATCTAATCGCCGCCGATGGCCATCGCGTCGGCGCCCGACTCGCGCAAGCCTGTGGCGTGTCACGCCAAGTGGCGAGCGGCTACCTGCAGGCTCTCGTGCGGGACGGACTCGTCGACGCCGAAGGAACAACGCGCGCCCGCGTCTACCAGCTCAGGACCCTGACAGAAGTCTCGACGCGCTACCCGCGCGAGGGACTCCAGGAAGACCTCGTTTGGCGCGAACTGGTATCACCGGTGGTAGCACGTTTCCCGGAAAACGTGCGCAACGTATGGCATTACGCAGCGACCGAGATGATCAACAACGCGATCGACCACTCCGGCGCCGCCGAAGTGCTGGTCGAGGCGAGGAAGAACGAACTCTGGACCGAAGTGCTGGTCGCCGATGAAGGCGAAGGCATCTTCGTCAAGATTCAGCGCGCGTTTGGCCTGCACGACCCGCGCGAGGCGATTCTCGAGTTGGCCAAGGGCAAGCTGACGACGGCGCCCGAGCAACACACGGGTGAGGGCATCTTTTTCACTTCGCGTGCGATGGACTTCTTCGAGATCGACTCGCATCGATTGCGCTTCAGCCACGCGCCGCGCGCGGACGATGCCATCGCTGAGCAGGCTGGCGACACCCCGGGCACACGCATTCTGTTGCGGCTGGCCAACGACAGCCCGCGGGTAATGCACGACATCTTCGCCGCGTATATGGACCCCGAGGAATTCACCTTCGACAAGACCGTGGTGCCCCTGCGCTTGGCGCAGTACGAGGGTGAGAAGCTTGTCTCGCGCTCGCAGGCCAAGCGAGTTGCAACCCGTTTCGAGCGCTTCAACCGCGTCGAGTTGGACTTCGCCGGCGTGTCCGAGATCGGGCAGGCATTCGCTGACGAGATGTTTCGGGTGTTCCAGGCAGCGCATCCATCGATCCGGATCACGCCGATCAATACCGAGCCGGCCGTTGATCAGATGATTCGCAGAGTGGTAGCTGCCGGGGTAGCGCAGCGCGGCAACCAACAGCCCTTCTAAGGCGATTCCGCTTCCGGCCACAGTCGGGGAAACAACCAGCGCAATGCGTCGAATGGAATCTGAAAGTACACCGGGCCTAAGCGGCTATCTGACTTCAGCACGCCGAAGTCCAGCAGGCTGGCAAGCACACGTCGCGCCGTACGCTCCGGCAAACCGGAAGTGGAAAGGAAGCGGCTGCGCTCCAGCGGGCCTGTTAGCGCCACGTAGTGCAGCGCCGTGTGCACTTCCAGTTTGATCACCGACTGTTCGGAGCCAACCGGCCAGGGATTCGCGCTCAAGTGACGCAACAGGTCCTTTAAGCGTTCGGCGAAGTGCTCCGTCTGCAACAGCCCGCGCATGAAACGAACCTGGTCGAGGCATACGTCGAGAAAGAATCCGGCGAATGCGATGAGCTCTTCCTGCGATAGCTGGCCCCGACCATCGAGATCATTGCGGCGCGGTAGGTCGGCATTGGCAAGCCGCGCGTAGTAATCGTCGTGGCGGCGCGCCAGGCCGCGCATCGGCGACCACAAACCGCCGGTGAGTCCTAAGCGGTGCAGCACCAGATGCGAATGCAGACGCGCGGCGCGACCGTTGCCATCGAGAAACGGGTGAACCCAAGCGAGGCGGTGGTGCGCGCACGCCATGCCGATGACCTGAAGTTCCGCGCCTTGCAGGCTGCGGTAGCTCTGCTCCCAAGCATTCATTAACGCGCCGATGGCGCGGGCCTCAGGCGCGACATGACGTCCTGCCGTCACTCGCCGGGTACGCCATTCTCCTGGTTCGACAGGTTCCCCTTCCTCGCTGAGACGATCCTCTTGCGGGAGCCGACGATAGAGCGCGGCATGAATGGATTGGATCTGCGTTGGCGCGTAAAGCTCGCCAAGCGTCCCTTTGTCCGCTGCCGTCTCGAGCTCTGCCTCTGCTTCCAAGTGGGCAATTGCGAGCCGTTGTTTGCGACGCAACGCCGCATCGGCGTCGAAGTCTTGCTTTAACGCGCGCTCGATATCGAGCGGTGGTGTGTGTTGCCCCTCGATTTTATGGGTGTAGTACGAATTCATCGCCCGCAGCGCAGGGATCAGCGCGGACCGCAACGGCGCGGCGCACTGCGCCACTAGACCGTGGCCCTCCGCAACCAAGCTGGATGCCCGCTCCACTAAGGAGGCGCGGGCGGATTCCTCCGGAATCAGTGGCTGAAACGCGCTGGGATGGGTCATTCGAATCCGCTCTGGACGTAGGTGTGGACGAATAGCTGGACTATCCGACTATCCGGATAGTCTTGGATATCAAACACTTAATGACTTCTTCGGAAGATCTATTGGACGAATTGAAGGCAGCGCGGGGTGTAACTCGACATCGCTATGCGATGGCTCGAGCCTCGCGCTTGTCTACGCGAGATCGTCCATGTCGCAGCCGAGCGCCTCGGCCAGGCGCTTCAGTAACGCAGCCGAGGACTTCGTTCGCCGGCTCTCGATCTGCGACAGCGCCGAACGCGTAACTCCGCATACCTTGCCGAGCGCTTCAAGCGTCAGCCCGCGATGCCGGCGCCACAGCCGCAGCGGGTGCGTCTT
>JANLUG010000309.1:0-2123 GCA_031363335.1 Gammaproteobacteria bacterium | reverse complement strand
TTCGGCGACACCAGCGTGTGGATGCTGGTCATCGCCGAAGCGGCCGTGCTCAGTTTTGCCGCGGCTGTGCTTGGCCTCGCGATTGCGACGGCAGTCTTCCCGACCGTATTCAAGTCGCTAGCGGGGGGCCCCGCTACTCTGCCCTTGAGCATTTACCCGATCGGACTCGGTATCGCGCTGCTGCTGGCGATATTGAGCGCGACAATTCCTGCCATACGCGCGCGTCGACTCACGGTCGTCGAAGCGTTGTCGGGGCGGTAAGCGCAATGAAATACCTCCCTCTGCTCTGGGCAGGCCTCTGGCGCAAACCGATCCGCACGATCCTCACCGTGCTGTCGATCGCCGTCGCTTTCCTGCTGTTCGGCATCCTCAACGGCGTGATCGCCGGATTCGACGGCGCGCTGTCGAAGATGAGCGATACGCGGCTGCGCGTCATGAACAGAGCGAACATTCTCGAAGCGATGCCGATCTCTTACGAAGCGCGCATCGCCGCCGTGCCCGGCGTGAGGGCCGTCTCGCACTTCGCAATACTGATTGCGTACTACCAGGAACCGAAGAACGGTTTCAGCGCGAGCGCGATGGACATCGACAAGTCGATCGACATCTTTCCCGACATCAAAGTACCCGCGGACCAGGTCGAGGCGATGCACCAGACGCGGTCGGGGGCGATCGTCGGGATCGATCTGGCCAAGCGATTCAATTGGAAGATCGGCGATCGAATCACACTACATTCGATGAACTGGGTGCAGCAGGACGGTTCGCCCGAGTGGACGCTCGACATCGTCGGATACGCCAACGCCGGTCCGAACGACGAACGCATATTCGCCAACGAGCTGTACTTCAACTACGACTATCTCGACACCGCGCGGGCGACCGGCAAGGGCACCGTGCATCAGTTTGCCGTGGCGATCGACGACGCCGGCCGCGCCACCGAGATCGCAGTGGCGATCGACAAGCTATTCGCGAATTCCAGCGCCGAAACGACGACGCTGAACGACAGAGAGTACGTTGTGGCGCAGGTGCGCCAGCTCGGCGACGTGCGGGGATTCGTCAACTCGATCATCGGCGCGGTGCTGTTCACGCTGTTGTTTCTCGCCGGCAACACGATGTCGCAATCGGTGAACGATCGGGTGCCGGAGCTCGGCGTGCTGAAGACGCTGGGATTCGGCGACAACGCGGTGTTGCTGCTCGTGGTCGTCGAGGCATCCATTCTGTGCCTGATTGCCGCGGCGATCGGCCTCGGGATCGCGGCAAGCGTCTTCAAACCGTTGTTCGGATCGTTGCATTTCGCCAGCCCGATTCCGATGCCGCCCAGCGTTTACGCGACCGGCTTCGGCATCGCGCTGCTGTTGGGAGCGCTCAGCGCCGCATTGCCGGCGGCGCGCGCGCGGAGGTTGACCATCGTCGAAGCCTTGTCGGGTCGTTAGGGGGAGCCATATGAACGGAATGCGTCAGACGGTTGCGATCACTGCCATCAACCTGCAGAGCATCCCGCAGCGGATCGGCACGTCTCTGGTGATCTGCGTGGGCATCGCCGGTGTCGTCGCGGTGCTTACGACGGTGCTGGCAATGGCGACCGGCTTGAAATCCACCCTCGCCAGCGCCGCGCGCGCCGATCGCGCCATCGTGCTGGCTAGCGGCTCGTTGGCCGAGGCACTCAGTTCGATATCGCGCGACAATCTCGCCGCGATCGAAGCCGCACCCGGCATCCGTCGCGGCGGCGACGGCAAGTTCGCGATATCGCCGGAGGTACTGCTGTCGGTCAACTTACCGCGCAAGACCGACGGCAATCTCAGCGCCTTGTCCATCCGCGGACTGACGCCTGATTTCGCCTATGTCCGCCCCGAGATTCAGATCGTCGAAGGACGCATGTTCGCAACCGGCGTGCACGAGATCATCATCGGCAAGTCCGCGCACGATCAGTTTGCCCACCTCGACATCGGCGACACGGCGAATTTCCATAACGGCGAATGGAAGGTGGTCGGCCGCTTCACGAGTAACGGTGACGTCCACGAATCCGAGGCACTCGGCGACGCAACCACGCTGATGTCCGCGGCCCAACGCACGGTGTTCAGCGCTGCCACCGTTGTACTCGAGACGCCGGCGGCGTTCGACGCCTTTAA
>JANLUG010000262.1:0-1982 GCA_031363335.1 Gammaproteobacteria bacterium | reverse complement strand
CGAGTGCTGCGTAGTACGAGCGTGTCCGTTGCATGTACGCAATCGGTTCGCCGACCTGCTCGCTGACAAACGTCGTCATCCCCGTCCTTGATATAGAAGCCCCGTTCGCAATGTAATGCAGTTTTTAACGGCGACCAACTGATGTCGAAAACAGTAAACGCAAGACAGCAATTCGGTTCACGCACGACGGCGGATGAGGTGGTGGCGGGGCTCGATCTCTCGGGCCGCACGATCATCGTCACCGGCGCGAACACGGGCATCGGCGATCCGACGGCGCGCGCGCTCGCAGGTGCCGGCGCGCGCGTGATCTACGCGTGTCGAACGGCCGCCGGTGGCGAAGCAGCGCTTGCGCGGGCGCGCGCTGCTCACCCCGGGTGCAAGGCGGAGTACGCCGAACTCGACCTGGCATCGTTCGCGAGCATCCGTCGATTCGCGGATGCACTGAAGGCCGAGAAGATCGACGCCTTGCTCTGCAACGCCGGTCTCGCGCTAATGGCGTGGGCGGAAACCGAAGAGGGATTCGAGCGCACGGTCGGCGTCTGCCACATCGGCCATTTCCTGCTCGCGCGGCTGTTGATGCCGCGCTTGCTCGCGTCCGGCAAGCCGCGCGTGGTGATGGTGTCGAGCACCAGCCACCGCACACCGCCGAAACTCGATTTCAATCAGCTGCCGATGAAGCGTGACACGTTCAAGGGCCTGGGGGCGTATGGGCAGGCAAAGTTGTGCAACGTGTTGATGGCGAAATCATTGCAGCGCCGCTACGCCGACCGCGGCATGACGGCCTGTGCACTGCACCCGGGAACGCTGATCACCACGGACATCGGCCGCAACTCCGCGGTAGTCGGTGTGCTGATGAAGCTGGTGAGTCCGTTCACGAAGAACCCGGCGCAAGGTGCCGCAACCACCGTGTGGGGTACCGTTCACGAACCCGCATCCGATGTCGCCGGACAATATCTGGAGAATTGCCACATCGTACCGTGCAGCGACGAAGCCAACGACCCCGCAGTGGCGCAACGGCTGTGGACGCTGAGCGAGGAGTGGGTTGCACGCGCCGGGGCGTTGCCGGGCTGGCCTTAATGGATAACGCCGTCGGCGAATAGTCGCAGTGATGCCATCGCTTCGTCGTGATCGAGATCGCCCCACGCGAACGCGCCGACGAAATAGTCGAGCCCCGCGTCGGTTCGTAGGGTCGCAACGTGAGATCGAATATCGTCCGGTGTGCCGGCCAGCAGCACCTGCGCGGCAATTGCGAGATCGAAATTGCCCTTCAGGCTCGGCGAGAACACCGGTTCCATGCCGTGCGCTCGCCACAGACTCGAGAGATTCTCGTCATAACGTTTCCAAGCGGTACGCGCGCGTGCATGCGCGGCTTCTCGGGTCGGCGCTACGTAGATGTGTCGCGTTGCGCCTATCACAGGTGACGCAACGCCCGGGTTCCAGTCGTCGCGTGCGTTTGCGACGAGTTCGCGGAAGCGGGCAACCTGCGCTTGGATCGCGGCGATCGGACCGCCAACGACCGTGTTGAGTCGATGCGCGCCGGCGAATTCGACGTTGCCCGGATACCACAGCGGTGGATGTGGGCGTTGTACGGGTGTGAGCAGCATCGGTAGCCGATCGAACGTGTGGAATGCGCCTGTATACGACAGATGCTCGTTCGTCAGGCCCTTACGCACGATGTCGATCGCTTCGGCGGTGCGTGCTACGGCCTCTTCGTCGGAGTTCCCCCACAGTCGGTGTTCGATCGGGGAGATCCCCTTGCCGATGCCGACGTCGAGGCGGCCACCGCACAAATGATCGAGTGCGCAGATCTCCTCCACGAAGCGGACCGGATGATAGAACGGTAGCAACGAGACGAGCGATCCGAGGCGGATCCGTCGCGTACGCTGCGACGCGGCAGCGAGGAACACCATTGCCGACGGCGCCGCGTCGAGAGTAGTGAAGTGGTGTTCGGCCTTGTGATAACGGGCGAACCCCGCCGCATC
>JANLUG010000260.1:0-4850 GCA_031363335.1 Gammaproteobacteria bacterium | reverse complement strand
CGTCGATTTCTTCCTTGTAGTAGGAGACACCTGCATACCACGAAAACGCACCGGTACCTTCCGAAACGAGGCGTAACTCCTGTTCGAAGTAGCTGCCCTGCTGGTTCTGCGCGTAGTCGTTGACGGCCACCGACATCGCGTCGAAGTCTTCGGCGTAAACGTACTCGTGATCCTTGTAACCGGTCTGCGATGTCAGCGTCGCGAATTCCAGATCCCAATCCACCTGCAAACCGAAGCTCCAGATGTTGGCGTCGTCTTCTTCACCGAGACCCATGTTGCTGCTGATGTTGCGGTTGTCTCTCGGCATGTCGATATTCGGTACGAGCGTGAGCCACGTATCCCACGCTTCACCCTTCTCCGTGGCGCGGTACATGGAACCGGATTGCTCACGATGCTCGTACTCGACCATAAAATTGACGTCGAGTGCATCCTGCTGATAACGCGCGGAGACGCGGCCGCCGCTGTTGTCGTGCGCGATCACATCGTTCTGCGTCGGCTTGGCCGGATTGTTGACGTAGCCATCCTCCTGCGAATGGAAGCCTGCGACGCGGAACGCCAGCGTGTCATTGACCGGCAGGTTCACGCCGCCTTCGAGCACGCCGTGACCGCGCTCGCCAACGTCGAGGCTGACGTAGCCTTCATTGCCGCTGAACTCCGGGCGTTTCGTGAACACGCTGATCGCACCGCCGATCGAGTTGCGCCCGAACAGAAAACCTTGAGGGCCGCGCAGCAATTCGGCGCGCTCGACGTCGTACAGCGTCGTTACCACCGAGCCGTTGCGACCCTGATACAGGTTGTTCTTGAACACGCCGACAGAAGGGTCGCCACCCACACCGAAGTCGTTGGTGATGATGCCCCGAATCGACAGCGTATCGATGAAGCTGTCTTTCGAATCGCCCGTTATGCCGGGCGTGAATTTGACCAGATCCTTGATGTCGTCGAGATGCGTGTCGCGCACGAATGATCCGGTGAACGCCGACACCGCTAGCGGCACTTCCTGGATCGACTCCGCGCGTCGCTGCGCCATCACGACAATTTCCTCGACCTCTTCGGCCGCATAGGCGCCGACCGCATTCATCGCAGTAATTGCGGCAATGGAATGCGCGAGCAGTCCGGACCTGGATAGCTTGAATTTCACTGGCAACCCCTTTGGCAACTTCGTTTTCTTGGTGTCGTTGCGCTCACTCTTGCACGCGTGCTTCGCACGTTGGTGGCGAGTTTTTTTGCGCTCAGGCGTAAACCTAAACTGGATCGCGCGGCTGCAGCAAGCGAATCAGATCAGCCGTGCTTCTCGAAGCGTCTCGAGCATCGGTTGCAGTTGCGATTCATAGCGCCGCCAGCGATCCACCGAACGTCGATACACTGGTTCGCGCACCTGAATGGCGCTCGCAGTACCAACAGCCGCGCTGTTTCGGTGAAAAGCAGCGCAGGCGTCCTGCCACGGCAACGACAGGTGCGCAATGATCCTGCGCGCCTCGCTTTCGAGATCGCCGACGACGTCTTCGTATACAACGTCGATGATGCGTCCCAGCAACGCAGCGCGCCAATGGTCCATCAGGCGGCGGTAGCGCGCGTAGTGGCGCGCCATCTCACGCTGCTCGTACGAATGGAAATACGCGTCTGCGAACAACTGTTTGTAGTTCGCGAAACAGCTGTCGATCGGATTGCGTACCACGTGGACGATGCAGGCGTTAGGCAGCGCTTTCGCAATCAGTCCGAGGTACAGGTAGTTGAGCGGCAGTTTGTCGACGAAGCACGGCAAGGTGCCGCGCAGATGGGTCGTAGAACGCAGATAGAGTTCGCCGAGCGCCTTAGCGTCGACGTCAGCGCATGCGCGAAACACAGCCGCGGCGTGTCGTTCACCGCCCGTGACACCGGACATGCGGCGTACCGCAATCGGGAATTGCTGCAGTTCACCGGCCGAGTGGACCTGCGAATGGCTCGAGATGATACGTTCGACCAGCGTCGTGCCCGTGCGCGGCTCCCCGACGACGAAGATCGGCGCCGCAGCGTCGCAGCCGGCCGCTTCGCGCGCGCACCATTGCGGTGTGAACGTCTCGATGATCGCATCGATAGATGCCGCCTCGGCAGCCTCGTCGTATTCCACCGTTGCGCGCTTCGCCGCCGCACCGCGCTCGAACGCGGCGAACGCGTCGCCCCACCGCGCGAGATCTTCGTATTCCTTGCCGAGCGCATATTCGACGAACGCGAGTGCCGCCGGACGCTCGGCGTGCGTGCGGCGCAGTGCCACCAAACGATCGATGTGTTGCGTGGTTACCGCGGCGCGCACGTTCGCGAGCATCCAGTGTGCCTGCGCATGGTCGGGGTCGGCCGCGAGCGCGGCGGCCAGCGCCGTTTGCGCGGCCTCGTCGCGTCCGAGCGCCGTCAGGTTGTTCGCATGATCGATCTGAAACTGAGCGACGTCGGGGCGCGCCGCCGTCGCGCGCGCGAACCACGTCTCGGCGGCGCCTCGATCGCCCCACATCGTCAAAACAGTGCCGAGCAGATCCTGCACGATTGGATCGGTGCTGCCGATCGACAGCGCGCGCGCCAATGCCTGCTCGCCGGGACCGGGTTGTCCAATCTGCAGTAGCAGACGCGCGAGTTGCGCCCACGCCGCCACGTGGTCCGGTTGCAGGTGAGTAACCGAGCCGAACGCGCTGACGGCAGTCTTGCGGTCTTTGCGTTCGACGCAGATCAGGCCGAGAAGAAAATGCGCGGGGACACATTTCGGATCGTTGGTGAGCACATCGCGGCACGCAATCGCGGCGGCATCGAAACGCCCTGCGGTCAATGCGCCGTAGCCGTCGCGCAGTCGTTTGGAAATGTCGACCGGCACGCCGCGCATCACATCGCTGCGATGAGTCGTTTTGCGCGTTCGCCCAACCGCCCACGATTCGTCATGACAAAAACGCGCGCGCGCCGACGTCGATGGCATGCCGCGCGTGACGGCGCGCCATCGTCGTGAACATCTCGTCGCCGCGCGCAGTCTGCTGCACGATCATCGACGCGATGACCGTCACCGAGAAGCCGGCGAACGCACCGCGCCGATAGTCGCCCCAGCATTGATCCCACGGATAGTCCGCGATCCCGGCTTCGCCCAGTGCCGCGTGGTATGCCCGCACGATGTCCGCTTCGACGCGCCGCCGCTCTTCGGGCACCAGACCCGCACCCAGGAAATAGGCGACATCGCCCAACGGGCTGCCCAAGGTGATGCTTTGCCAGTCGACGACGCTGATCTTTGCCGGTGTCGTGCGCTCGTCGATCAGCAGATTGTCGAGCCGATAGTCGATGTGAATCAGCGAAAACGGCGACTGCAGCGTTTCAAACGGTGCGCCGGTCGATCGGCCGACGGCTTCGATGATCTCGATTTCATCCGCCGCCAGTCGCGATCCGTAGCGATCGAGGAATCCCGGCAGATTCTGCTGGTAGAACGCACGCGTCGTATCGGTGCCGGTGCGGTCAGGCTGACCGAGCCATTCGATCCCGAGCAGTGAATCGTCACACCAACTCGGCGCGTGCAGCCCGACGAGTTCGAGCACCGCTGCTCGCGCAACGTCCGCGGAACAGCCTGCCAGTTGGTCACCCTGCCGCGCCGGACTGAGGTCCTCTAACAACAACGCGAAGTTCGGCCCCTCCGCTTCGATGTCGGCGTAGTAGCTGCGCGGCGTCGAGATCGACACACGTTGCTGCATCGTCCGATAAAACGACACTTCCTTGATGTAATTTCGCAGCGCCACACCGGTAGCGCGGCTCATTGGATCGTCGGAAGGAAACTTGCCTACGAGGCTGCGCGGCGCGGTCGGATCGTTACCCTGCAGGTCGAGCGCGAACCGAATGCACTTGCCGATCTGGCCCGTGCCGATCTGCGTCCGCGTGAAATCACGGACGCTGACGGAACGATGGCCGGCCTCGTGAAGCCGGTCAGTCAGCCACGACGCCGTGATCGATTCCCCTGTCGGGATACCGGTCATGGCGTCGCGCCGTCACGCGCTACTGATATTTCTTCAGTTCGGCGCGGCCGACGACCAGATGATGCACCTCATCCGGACCGTCAGCGATCCGCAACGTGCGCTGGCCGGTGTACATGTCGGCCAACGGCGTCCACTGCGACACACCCGTTGCACCGTGCATCTGGATCGCCTGATCGATGATCTGACACACACGCTCCGGCACCATCGCTTTTACCATGTGCACCCAGATGCGCGCTTCCTGATTCCCGAGTACGTCCATCGCCCGCGCCGCGCGCAGCACCATCAGCCGCATCGCTTCGATTTCGATTCGCGCGCGCGACACGATTTCGAGGTTTTTGCCGAGCTGAATGATCGGCCTGCCGAACGCTTCGCGCGTCATCGTGCGCTTGATCATCAAATCGAGCGCGCGCTCGGCCTGACCGATCGAACGCATACAGTGGTGAATGCGACCCGGGCCGAGACGAACCTGCGAAATCTCGAAGCCGCGACCCTCGCCAAGCAGGATGTTCTCTTTCGGCACGCGTACGTTGTCGAGTTTGATGTGCATGTGGCCATGCGGCGCGTCGTCGTGACCGAACACTGTCATCGGGCCGAGGATCTTCAGTCCCGGCGTGTTCATCGGCACGAGGATTTGCGACTGCTGCCGATGACGCGACGCGTTCGGGCTCGTCTTCACCATGCAGATCATGATCTTGCAGCGCGGATCGCCGGCGCCCGAGATGTAATACTTCTCGCCGTTGATGACCCATTCGTCGCCGACGAGTTCTGCACGCGTGCCAATGTTCTGCGCATCGCTCGACGCCAGATGCGGCTCGGTCATGCCGAAGCACGAACGGATTTCGCCGGAGAGCAGCGGCTTCAGCCATTTCTCCTTCT
>JANLUG010000209.1:0-5642 GCA_031363335.1 Gammaproteobacteria bacterium | reverse complement strand
CGGCACGGTCGACGGCTATGTAGCAGCAACGAACTACTGCTATCGACGCTTTTTCGGCGGCGAATCTACGCATGAAGTGGTGCCGATCGCACGACGCTCGTAAGATCACCGCGCAATGATCGAACTCACGGACCGTCTGCTCGCGCAAAGACCCATCGAGCCCGTCGTGCTCGAGCAGCCGCTGCCGCTCGCCGACGTGCCGACACCTGCGCTGCTGCTCGATGAAGATGCGCTGAGGCGCAACATTGCTCGCATGGCTGACTTCCTCGGCGCACGCGGCAAAGGCTTCAGACCTCACGCGAAAACGCACAAGTGTCCGCAGGTGGCGGCGCTGCAACTCGAAGCCGGCGCAGTGGGTATATGCGCCGCGAAGGTATCCGAGGCGATCGTGCTGGCGCGTGCGGGGATCGAGCCGATTCTGATCACGTCGCCGGTCGCCACACGGCAAAAGGCAGATCTGGTCACGGCGTTGATCGCCGCAGGGTCGAAGATACAGATCGTCGTGGACAGTCAACTCGGCGCGACTGAACTCGACGCCTCCGCCCGCGCGCGCGGCGTATCCGTGGACGTATTGATCGACCTCGATCCGCGGCTCGGGCGAACCGGAGTACGTGAACTCGTCGATGCGGTGAAGTTAGCCGATTGGATCGCGTCGAATCGACGCGCCGGCGGTGCGCTGAATCTGGTCGGCGTGCAGCACTATGCCGGTCAGGTCATGCACATCGCCGGGCACGAAGCCCGCAAGCAGAAATCGCTGATCTGCTGGAAGAGTGCGGTGGCGATCTGCAAGGCGCTGCAAGAGTCCGGGCACACGCTGCACATCATCAGCGGTTGCGGCACGGGTACATACGACATCGATTGCGACGTGCCCGAGGTCACCGATCTTCAGGTCGGCAGCTATGTGTTCATGGACCAGCAGTACATCGACGTCGGTGGCCGTTCCGGTGCTCGCCTCGATGACTTCGAGGTTTCGTTGACGGTCGTGACGACGGCGATCAGCCAACCGGTCAGCGGCATGATCACCGTTGATTGCGGATTCAAGGGATTTGCATCCGAATCGATCCCGCCGACCGCGATCGATTTACCAGAAGCGCGTTACCGTTTCGGCGGCGATGAGCACGGCATGCTGATACTCGGAGAAGGCGCCCAAGAGCCGCTGTTGGGAAAGCGAATCAACTTCGTGACGCCGCATTGCGATCCGACAGTGAATCTCAACGACAATTACTGGGTGCATCGCGACGGGCTTGTGCACGCCCTATGGCCTGTTTCGGCTCGCGGCTGCTCGTGGTAGGAACCACGTTCCCGCAAGCTGCTAGCCTTCAATTCGACAGATAGGGATAAGGGGTCGAAACGTGTTGGAGTTGGTGCAAGCTGGTGGCTGGATGATGCTACCGATCATCCTATGTTCGGTGATCGCCGCAGCCATTTCGGTGGAGCGTTTCTGGACGCTGCAACCCGGGCGAATTGCGCCGCGGACGCTGCTCGCGCAGGTCTGGGGATATGCTAAGAAAAACGAAATCGACCGGGAACGGCTGCGCGACATTCGCAATGGCAGTTCGCTCGGACAGATCTTCGCGGCCGGACTCAGCAACGCGAAGCACGGCCGCCAGATTATGAAGGAAGCAATGGAGGAGGAGGCGAGCGTCGTGATGCACGAGCTCGAGCGATACCTCACGGCGCTTGGAACGATCGCTTCTGTCAGCCCCCTTTTGGGGCTGTTGGGAACGGTGGTGGGAATGATCCAGGCGTTTACGGTCCTGATGGCGCAAGGCGCCGGGAATGCGAACAACCTGGCCGGCGGAATCTCGACCGCATTGGTTACCACGGCAGGCGGATTGACCGTCGCAATTCCGTCGCTGGCGTTCTATCGCTACTTTCTGCGCAGGGTCGATGATCTAACCATCACGATGGAGCAGGAAGCGAGCAAGCTCGTCGAGATCATGCATGGCGAGCGCGAGATCGATCCACGCCAATGAAGTTCCGCAAACGTCGTCGCAATGACATCGCAATCGAGCTCGTCCCGCTGGTCGACGTGGTGCTCGTGCTGCTGTTGTTCTTCATGGTTTCGACGACATTCATTCGTCAGTCGGAACTGAAGGTGGATTTGCCGGAAGCCAATGCCACCACGCAGCAGGCCGAGAACTCCATCGTCGAAGTGGCGATCGGCGCCGATGGTGAATATGCGGTGAACGGCCGATTGCTCGTCGACAATCAACTCGCGACGCTGATGCGCGCGTTGCGAGAGGCGGTTGGCGGAGATACGACGAAGCACCTCGTCATCAATGCCGACTCGGATGCACGCCACCAATCGGTAGTTCGCGCCATGGATGCAGCCGGGCAACTCGGGCTGGTTCACCTGAGCATCACCACGCGCAGCCCGGACGACACGCGCTGAGAGAGCCGACCATGGGCGAGTCAAGGGCTTCCGACGATCCCGCCGCGCTCGCCGACTGGACCATCTATCGCCGCCTTCTGGCCTACGTCGTACCGATGTGGCCGTATTTCCTGATCGCGTTGATCGGCTTCGGTCTCGGCAACGGTGCCGAAGCCTATTTCGCACGCCTCTTCGGCGACATCGTAGAAGCGTTGGCGAGGCCGGGTCCCGACGATTGGCTGAAGTTCCCGCTATTGATGCTCGCTACGGTGCTCGTACGCGGCTTCGGCGATTTTGCCGGCGAGTTCTTCCTTTCACGAGTGTCGTATCGCGTCGTGCATCAACTGCGGATGCAACTCTTCGAGCAACTGCTGCGGATGCCCAGCGCCTATTTCGACCGCAGCGCCAAGGGGCACCTCGTTTCGCGGATCACGTTCAACGTCGCACAGTTGCGCGACACTGCGACCGACGCGCTCAAATCCGTCGTGCAGGACGGTTCGAAGGTGATGGTGCTGCTCGGCGCGATGCTTTGGGCAAACTGGCGCCTGACGATGATCTTCCTGGTGATTGCACCGGTCGTCGCAATCGTCGTGTCGTACGCGAGCAACCGCTTTCGCAACATCAGCCGGCGCATTCAGAACTCGATGGGAGACGTCACCCATGTCGCATCCGAGGCGGTCAACGGCTATCGCGTCGTCCGCACATTCGGCGGCGAAGCCTACGAACGTAAACGGTTCGAAAAGTCGAGCCGCGCGAACCAGCAACAGAATCTGAAGATGATCGTTACGAAAGCGTGGAGTACCGAGATCATTCAGGTTTTCGTAGCCGGTGCGTTGTCGCTGCTGATCGCGCTGTTGTTTCAACCGCGCATTGCCGGCGCCATGTCGCCTGGCGATGTCGTCTACTTTGTCGGGCTGGCGGGGCTGCTCGCGCGTCCGATCAAAAAACTCTCGGAAGTGAACTCGCGATTGCAACGCGGTCTCGCGGCGGCAGAGGACATTTTTTCGCAACTGGACCAGGAGACCGAACGCGACAGCGGCTCGTTCACGACGCAGCGAGCGAATGGCCACATCGAGTTCCGCCACGTTTCATTCGGATACGAATCCGGCAGCGGGCCGGTCTTGCACGATATCGACCTGGTGGTGGAACCCGGACAGCGCGTCGCGCTGGTCGGCCGTTCCGGTGCGGGCAAATCGACGTTGGTCAGTCTGATTCCTCGCTTTTACGACCAGACCAGCGGCGAGATTCTGCTGGATGGACGCCCGCTCGCGGACTACGACCTGCGTTCGCTGCGCGACCAGATTGCGCTCGTTACGCAGCAAGTCGTGTTGTTCAACGATACGCTCGAACGCAACATCGCCTACGGGCGATTGGCCGACTCGCCTGCGGACGCGATCTGGGATGCCGTGGTACGTGCGCATGCTGACGGTTTCATCGAGGCGCTACCGGACGGACTGCAAACCGTAGTAGGCGACGATGGCGTGCTACTTTCCGGCGGACAGCGTCAGCGGGTAGCGATCGCGCGGGCGTTGTTGAAGGATGCGCCGATCCTCATCCTCGACGAGGCGACATCCTCATTGGATGCCGAGTCGGAGAAGTACATCCAGTCGGCGCTCGAGGAGGTCATGCGCGGACGCACCACGCTGGTCATTGCGCACCGCTTGTCGACGATCGAAAACGCCGACCTGATTCTGGTCGTGGACGGCGGACGCATCGTCGAGCGCGGCACGCATCGGGAGTTGCTCGAGCGCGGCGGCACCTATGCCGACCTGTATTCGTCGCAGTTTGCAGATCGGGCGCCGACCGAATCGAAACCCGCTGTCGCAATCGTAACTCGGGCGCGAGCTGGATCGTCAATGCGTATGCGCCCGATGTCGGTTTCTGCGCCGGCTGCCGTCGTTCGCGGCTGGTACGGCGATGCAGGTTGGCTTCGCCTGCTCGCGCCGGTCGCGCATGTCTATCAGGCCGTGGTGAAGCGACGACGGTTCCGTTATCTCGCCGGACGCGCCGAACGTTGGCGCGCACCGCTTCCCGTCATCGTGGTCGGCAACATTACGGTGGGAGGTACGGGCAAAACGCCGTTCGTGATCTGGCTGGCACATTGGCTCAGCGCGCGCGGCTTTCACCCAGGAATCGTGTCGCGCGGCTACGGCGGCAAGCGATCGACAGCGCCATTTGTCGTGGAACCCGATGCGGACCCCGCAGTGGCCGGCGATGAGGCGCCCTTGTTGGCGCGGCGGACGGGATGCCCGGTCGTAGTCGCCACCGACCGCGTCGAAGCAGTTCGGCGACTCGTCGAGGAAACGGCCTGCGACATCGTCATCAGCGACGACGGAATGCAGCACTACGCGTTGTCGCGCGACATCGAAATCGTGTTGATCGACGGCGAGCGCGGCTTCGGCAATGGGCGGTGCTTGCCCGCAGGACCGTTGCGCGAACCGGTATCCCGCCTCGATGAAGTCGATTTCGTCGTTGCGAACGGACGCGCGTCCGGTTGCGACGTGCAAGAGTGGGTGATGGACGTAGTCCCACGCGCGTTCGTCAACCTGCGCAGCGGTGAGCGCGTTAATGCGACAGACTTTCCAGCGGCTCGCGTGCATGCAGTGGCAGGCATCGGTAATCCGGAGCGGTTCTTCACCACGTTGCAGAGCTTGGGCATCGACGGCGATCTCGCGGCTTTCGACGACCATCACCGATTCGTACCCAGCGATCTCGTGTTCGACGACGACGCGCCGGTGGTGATCACCGAAAAGGATGCGACGAAAGTGCTATGGATGAACCCCGATGACGTGCCGGCGCATTGCTGGTACCTGGAAATCGACGTTGCGTTGACGGCGCAGGCCGAAGCGGCGTTGGCAGAGTGTCTTGCTACGCGCGGCATTGTCCCTGAGCGGCCGCGAATCACCGAGGTGCAGTAAGAGCATGGATCAGGTCTTCTCCGTCGTCATCCCGGCGCGTTTTGCATCGACGCGATTGCCGGGCAAACCGTTGGCGGACATCGGCGGCGTACCGATGATCGTGCGCGTCGCGCGTCAGGCGCTGGTCAGCGGCGCGCGCGACGTCGTCGTCGCCACGGATGATGATCGCGTGCAGCGTGCGGTCGTGGATCACGGGCTCGATGCCGTGCTGACCCGCACAGATCACCAATCGGGGTCGGACCGGGTCATGGAGGTGGTCGCTGCGAAGGGCTGGTCGAGCGATCACATCGTGATCAACGTGCAGGGCGACGAACCGCTGATTCCACCGACCGTCATTCGCCAGGTGGCAC
>JANLUG010000157.1:0-2105 GCA_031363335.1 Gammaproteobacteria bacterium | reverse complement strand
GAGATGTGGTACCTGTGCCGGCGGTATTCGGCCGCCGAAGCGTTGGCCATGGGGTTGGTTAACGCGGTGGTACCGGCCGACAAGCTCGATGAGGAAGTCGCGCGGTGGTGCGAAGAACTGACGCAGCGCAGTCCAACCGCCATCTCGATCGCGAAGAAGTCGATCAATGCCGATACCGAGCACCAGCGCGGTATCGGGGCGCTCGGGATGCAGACGGTGGCGTTGTACTACGACACTGACGAATCCAAAGAAGGCGGCAACGCACAGCGCGAAAAGCGCGCGCCGCGCTTCTACGACTCGGACGAGTAGCGCTAGATCAGCAGTTCGGGGGCGTCGAAGGTGCGGTTCGGCGTCACCGCCGCAACATCGGCAATCTTCAGGCGTTCGGCCAGCGTCAACTTCGGCTTGCGAACCTCGCGTTCGCGCGATTTCTGGAACCCGTCCAGCTCCACCTTTTCATTGATGAAGCGAGCGAGCGCGGCACGCGCCATATCCGGCGTTCTGAACGGACCGACGTCGCCTTCGCGGGCACCGAAGTACCACTGCCCGTTCATGGCGAATACCCGCTCTGAACGGAAGTAGGTTTTTTCTTCGGGATCCTCTCGTCTACGCATGATCGGCTTTCAGGTTCGTGCCGGATCATTTGACCAGAACCCCCTCTCGCACATTGGGCGCGCCTTGTACTTCGCTGTAACGTGCTTGTAACGCGCGCCGGCCATTTCGCAAAACAAATCGGGTATAGTTCGCGGTCCTAAAATTGAGCCGAGCGAAGGAAATGCCAGCAAATTCTATGGATGAGATCGTCTCGCTCTGCAAGCGGCGCGGCTTCATTTTCCAGAGCAGCGATATCTACGGCGGACTGCAGGGCATCTACGACTACGGCCCGCTCGGCGTCGAGCTGAAGAACAATCTGAAGGCAGCCTGGTGGCGCTCGATGGTTTACGACCGCGACGATGTCGAAGGTCTCGATGCCGCGATCCTCACCAACTCCAAAGTGCTGCACTACTCCGGCCACGAGGCCACCTTCTCAGACCCGTTGGTGGACTGTCGAAAGTGCAAGAGCCGTTGGCGCGCCGACCACCTGACGGACCAGAAATGTCCGAACTGCGGCTCGGCCGATCTAACGGAGCCGCGCCCCTTCAACCTGATGTTCAAGACGACCGTTGGCCCGGTGGACGACGGCAGTTCGTTCGCCTATCTGCGTCCCGAAACGGCGCAGGCGATCTTCACGAACTTCAAGCACGTGCTCGATTCGACGTCGCGCAAGCTGCCGTTCGGCATCGCGCAGATCGGCAAGGCGTTTCGCAACGAAATCAACCCGCGCAACTTCATCTTTCGCGTGCGCGAATTCGAACAGATGGAACTCGAGTTTTTCGTAAAGCCGGGCACAGACGAGGCGTGGCACGAGCAATGGGTGGAGAACCGCCTCGAGTGGTGGGCAGACCAGGGTGTCAATCGCAATCGCCTGCAGCTCTACAAAGTGCCGCGCGAAGAACTCGCGCATTACTCGAAGGCCACCTTCGACGTGATGTACCATTTCCCACACGGCGTCGAAGAACTCGAGGGCATCGCGAATCGGACGGATTTCGACCTGGGCTCGCACACGCGCAGCCAGGCCGATTTCAATCTAACGGCCAAGGTGATGCCGAATACAGACTCGAACTCGAAGCTGGCCATCCAGGATCTCGAGACGAATTCATGGGTCGTTCCGTATGTCATCGAACCGTCGGCGGGGGTGGACCGCGGCGTGCTGGCGGTGCTGAACGAGGCCTATAAGGTGGAGAAGCTCGAGAACGGCACCGAACGCACCGTGCTCGCGCTGCGCCCGCATCTCGCACCGATCAAAGTGGCCGTGCTGCCGTTGAAGCGCAACCACGAAGGCATCATGACGAAGGCCCGCGGCATCAAGCAGACGCTACAAAAACTCGGCGTTGGCCGCGTGCTGTTCGAAGACACCGGCAACATCGGCAAGGGCTATCGCCGCCACGACGAGGTGGGCACGCCGCTGTGCGTCACCGTCGACTTCGAAACGATTGAAGGCGACAACACCGTAACGATCAGGGATCGCGACTCGATGACCCAACAGCGCGTCCACGTGGACGCGC
>JANLUG010000097.1:0-3777 GCA_031363335.1 Gammaproteobacteria bacterium | reverse complement strand
GATGCTCGCTTGAGGAATCGGTTGCCGCTCGAGGCTTTCGATCCCTGACGGCCACGTTCCGTCGGGGTGCGGATAGTCGGTGTTGAAGGTCAGGTTGTCGTCGCCGACGAGACCGACGACGCTCGGCAATGTCATTTCGTCGCCGCGACACGCGACGAGGAAGTTGGATTTGAAGTACTGCGTCGGGCGTTGCTTCAAGTCCGGGTGTTCGGCGTTACCGGAGAACTCAAAGTGCTGCTCCATTCGCTGTAGCCAGTACGGTAACCAGCCCGCGTCGGCCTCGACGTGAACTATTCGCAGAGTGGGATTGCGTTCGATCACGCCGTACCAGATCAAGCTCAGCATCGCGACCATCGCCTCGAACGGGTGCGCGATGATGTGACCGGATGTATGTGTCTCCATGCGTTCGCCGAAAGATGGCAGATACGGCGAGCCGGAATCATGGAGGCAGACGGGCTTACCGAGGCGCGCGATCTCCCGCCACAGCGGCTCGTAGTCGGCGTGATGCAGATTGCGCCCGCCCGTTGGATTCGGTCGTACATAGAATGCTGCCGCACCCAACGCGCTGACGCGGCGTGCCTCTTCGATCGCCAGATCCACGCCTTGCATCGGCAACATCGCCGCCATACGCAGTCGTTGGGGGGCGGCAGCGCAGTATTCCAGGCTCCAGTCGTTGTACGCACGACAACAGGCCGCAAGTAACTCGACGTCCTTGAACGGTTTGCCGAGCAGTTGACCGCCGGCGGTCGGATAAATCACCTGTGCGTCGACGCCTTGCGCGTCCATGTCTTCGATGCGGCTGGCCGGGCTGAAGCCGGTGCGGCGAGTCTTCTCGAAGCGCTTCATTCCGCGCACCGTCGCCGCGATGAACTCTTCGGCATCCATCGGGTAGGACCCGGTCTGCCTCGTCAGCGCCTCGCCTTCCACGAGCACACCTTTGCGGCCATGCCCGATGTCGCCCACGCGCGGCGCTCGATCGGCGAATTTCGGGTCGATGTAGTCGGCCCAGATTGATGGCGGCTCCATCTGGTGACAATCGGTGTCGATCACCCTGAATCCGTTGCGCATCTTCCCTCTCCCATTCCCGTTCGGTTCCCTTTTAACTCCACCGGAGGTTGAACGCCACCCGCGCGGCTCGGTGTATCCTGCGCTGCGTCGACCCAGACCGAAAACGAGCACCATGCACATCGATCACGCAGTCCTTCTCGAGCGGTTCTGGCGCGCCTCCACCGGTGCGCCATTCGACGTAACCCCGCTGAACGGTAAAATGACGATCGACGACGCGGAAGCGATTCAGCTCGACATTCTCGACCGCTGGTGCAGCCGGGGTGAATCGTTGGGAGGTTGGAAAGTCGGACTGACGTCCGGTAGTTCGCGCGACGCGTTCGGCAAGGACGTTCGTCCGTTCGGCTTCGTGCTCGGGCACCGCGTCATCCCATCGGACGACGAGCTGAACATTCTGGCAATTCAGCGCTGCGGCCTCGAGAACGAGCTGTGTTTCGTGATGGACAAGGACTTGCGCGGCAAGTCCGTCACCGCGGCGATGGCCCGCGCCGCGGTGCAGGGCGTCGCCCCGGCATTCGAAATCAACGAAACCCGTATCTCCGGCGAAACCGATGGGCCGTGTCGGGTCGCCGACAATCTGTCGCAATGGGGCATCGTCGTCGGGCCTGTCACGAAACCTCTGCCGAAGGACTTCGACTTTGACTCGATCGAAATCGTGTTGCACCACGACGGCGTGGAGGTAGAGCGGGTCAGCGCGCGCGGCCATATCGACGATCATTTCGAATCGCTCGCACGGCTTGCGCGTGAGCTTGCGAAGTTCGACCGCGGCCTGAGCGCTGGTGAACACGTGATCACCGGTTCGTTCACGCGCCAGCCCGTGCGCGGTGCCGGACGCTGGGAGGCGGATTTCGGTCCGCTCGGCCGCGTCTCGATCCGGTTCACTTGAGCGGGCGGAGCGAACGCCGTGAAGATCCTGATCATTCCCGGACTGACGTTACCCGAAGTCTCCGAGTCGGATCTGCAGCGCATCCGCGACGCGGCCGGTCCGGCTGCCGAGGTCGTGGTGACGTCGCCGCGCCAGGCGCATGAACATGCAGAAGACGCCGAGGTCATTCTCGGCTTCGTCCCACCGGCTCTGTTCCAGGCCGCGCCACGGTTGCGCTGGGTGCACGCCATCGCATCCGGCGTCGATGCCTTTCTGTATCCGGAGTTCGCGTCCGGCCCGGTATTGCTGACGAGCGAAAAGGGTCTCGTCGGCGAGCACCTGGCAGATCATGCGTTCGGATTGCTCCTGATGCTGACACGGCAACTCGCGACCGCACTGAAGCTCGGCCCGGACGCGTGGAATCACCGGCCGGAGATGCGGCGCCTGGAGATCGAACTGACCGGCCTCACGATGGGCATCGTCGGATTCGGCGGAACCGGACGCGCGATGGCGCGGCGCGCGGTCGCGTTCGGAATGCACTGTCAGGCGGTCGATCGCGATCCGGTACACGGCTCCGCGGAAGTGCCGTTGGTTCGCGGACCCGACGATCTCCCTTTGCTGTTGTCGTCATCGGACGTCGTCGCGATCTGCGTCCCGTTGACTCGCGAAACGCAAGGTATGTTCGATGCAAGCGCCTTCGCCTTGATGAAACCGTCAGCGATCCTGGTGAACGTGACGCGCGGCGAAGTGATGGATGAACAAGCGTTGGTCGACGCGTTGCAGCACGGTCGGTTGGGCGGCGCCGCGCTGGACGTCGCGCCACGCGAACCGTTGCCGGCCGATAGCGCGTTGTGGCGCTTCGCCAACGTCGTGATGACACCGCACACCGCCGGCGCGAGTCAGTACCGCGCCGCGCGGAACATCGACCGGTTCGTCACGAATCTCCTGCGACTGCGCAACGGCCAGTCGCTGGAAGGAATCATCGACAAGTCGCTCGGGTACTAGCCACTTTCAATCACTTGGACAGAATTCATGCCGCTACTCAATCCAACCGACAGCTGGCTGCCTTTGGAGGCGCGCTATCGAACAGAAACAAATCCGCGAGTGCAGCGGTTGATCAAAGAGGTGCGCGATCACGTAGAGCACGAAATAGCAGGCGATCTGGAGCCGCTGATGAACACGCTTACGGCGGATCCGATCTATCACTTCCGCGGAACACCGTCGCCGATGGTCCTGAAGGGCCGCGCAACCGTCGAGGGTTTCTATCGTCAGATGATCGCCGCCGGCGGCAATCAGTTCGAGATCGTCGTGACGCGTATCGTCGCGGATGTGTCCAGCGTCATCACGGAAGGACAGGTGAAGCAGGTGTACACGGGCAAGGAACTCATCGCGATGGGCCGCAGCGACGTCGACGGCGCACCGATCACGCACGCGGAGTTATTTCTGACGACCACTCAATTGATCACCGTCTGGCCGAGTGACCCCGAAGGAAAACTGGTCGGCGAGGACATCTATTTCGGCGAGCCGCCGCTGTCGCACATCGAGAGAATCACCCGCGCCGATCTACCCGAGGGATATCGCTGGGAACACCGCACATGAATCGATGCGCGCGATTGCTTTCTGCACGAGGAACGCGATAATCCGTCCCACCTCGGGCCGATAAAAAGGAGGTGATCGTGACATCTGTTGTAGGGGGGCCGGTCAACTGACCGGCCCTTTTTTTTGCCTTCGTTTTTTGCCTTCGTATTATCGAAGAGACGCCTGACGCCATGAGAGATTTTCGAAACAAGGTTGCCGCGATCACAGGCGCCGGTTCCGGCATGGGACGCGCGCTTGCGCTCGAACTC
>JANLUG010000089.1:0-4414 GCA_031363335.1 Gammaproteobacteria bacterium | reverse complement strand
ATGATCGGGATCGGCGGGCCCCAGTACCGTTGCCGCGACACGCACCAGTCGTGCAAGCGATAGTTGATCTTCGCTTCGCCGACACCACGTTCGGCCAACGACTCAACGATGGTGCGCTTGCCGTCGGCAACGGTGTTGCCGTCGAACTTGGCCGAATTGACCAGCGTGCCGTCGCCGGCATACGCCTCAGCCAGCGGGCTTGCCGCCGTTTCTCCGGCCGCAGCAATCACCCGAACGATCGGCAGCTTGAAGCGCTGCGCGAACTCGAAGTCGCGCTCGTCGTGGCCGGGCACCGCCATGATCGCGCCGGTGCCGTAGTCCATCAGCACGTAGTCGGCGATCCAGATCGGAATGCGCGCGTCGTTGACCGGATTGACGCAGTAGCCGCCGGTGAAGACGCCGCTCTTCTCCTTCTCGACTTTCTTGCGGTCGACGACGTCGCGTTTGGCAACCTCATCGCGATAGCGATCGACGTCCGCACGTTGCACAACCGTGGTGATCGCGTCGACGATCGGATGCTCCGGCGCGAGCACCATATAAGTTGCGCCGAACAGCGTATCGGGGCGCGTGGTAAAGACGCGCACGGTGGCATCGCTGCCGGCCACCGCGAAGTCGACCTCCGCGCCCTCGCTGCGGCCGATCCAGTTCGCTTGTGCCTTGCGCGTCGTATCCGACCAGTCGAGGCTCTCGATGTTGTCGAGTAACCGTGCCGCATACTGACTGATCTTGAAGTACCACTGCGGCAACCGGCGTTGTTCCACGACCGAGTCGCAACGCTCGCACAATCCGGCGATGACCTGTTCGTTCGCGAGCACGGTTTTGCACGACGGGCACCAGTTGACGGCGCCGTCGCGGCGCTCCACCAGTCCGCCGTGGTACAGCTGCAGGAATATCCACTGCGTCCATTTGTAGTACTCGGGCGCCGTGGTATCGACCGTGTGGTTCCAGTCGAACATGCCGCCAACGCGCTTCAACTGCCGCGTGAAGTTGGCGACGTTGCGCGGAATCAGGTCGTTCGGATTGGTCTGCACCTTCAGCGCATAGTTTTCCGAGTGGATGCCGAACGCATCGAAGCCGATGGGCTCGAACACCGTCTTGCCGCGCAGCCGCCAGTACCGGCCATGCACATCGGCGCCGGTGAACGCATAGATGTTGCCGATGTGCAGCCCTTCCGCGGACGGATACGGGAACATCATCAGGTTGTAGAACGGCTCCTTCGCGGCGCGCAATTGCGCTTCCGTGAAGGTGTTCGTACCGCGACGCACCCACTCAGCTTGCCATTTATTTTCAATGGCTTGCGGGTCGTAGCGATCAACGTTGCTGCTCATGATTCGTGCGTGTGGGGAAACGCGCCACGGTAATCGAGCGGCCCGCAAACGACAACTGCGGGCGTCGCGCGAACGACTACGCGCGCCCGCGCCGCCGTCGGAAAAACAGCGAAATTCCAATGCCGATCGCAATTGCGCAGAGCACCGGTACATCGCCGAGCTTGCCATAGGGAGTCACGCCCGACATGCCGCTGAACGCGCCGTCGAGCACGGTCGGCTCGAACTGCGGTGCTTGCGCCACGACGGCGCCGGACGGCGCGACGATCGCGGTGAGGCCGTTGTTCGTCGCGCGCAACACGTAGCGAGCGTTCTCCAGCGCGCGCATGCGGACCATCTGCAGATGCTGATGCGGGCCGATCGAGTGGCCGAACCACGAGTCGTTCGAAATCGTCACGATCACATCGGCGTCGCGTGCATCGCGCCGTACGAGATCCGGATAGACGACCTCGTAGCAGATTGCCGTCGCGAGGCGCCACTTCCCCGCTTGCAGCAGTGGTTGCTGCAGCGGGCCGGATTCGGCATGCGACATCGGTAGATCGAAGAACTCGATAAAGCCGCGCAGCAAACTCTCGAGCGGCACGTATTCGCCGAACGGCACGAGGTGACGCTTGATGTAGTGGCCGCTGCCGTTGCCGACCACCGCCGCCATGTTTCGGAACACGACTGTATCGTCCGGCAAGCGTTCATAGCCCGGCACACCGAACACCAGCGCCGAGCCGCCGCTGCGCGCGCGCAAAGCCATTGCTTCGATGAACGGTGTCGCCTGCTGCTCGAACAAAGTGACGGCCGCCTCGGGCCAGATCACGAGGTCATGTTGCCAATACGGTTCCGACAACGTGCTGTAGCGATCAAGGATCGGCTCGACGCTCTCCGGCCGCCATTTCACGTCTTGCGCAATATCGCCTTGCACGAGCGCGACGCGGCCGGCAACGCCCGGCTCGGCCCAGTGGATGTATCCGAGGCCGCCGCCGACAACCCACGGAAGCAATGCCGCAACCGCCCCGATCGTCTGGCCGCGGCGCGTCGCGTGCCGTGCGATTCCCGCGACCGCGATCGTTGCGCTGAGCGCAGCCACCAGGCTGACGGCGAGTACACCCCCAACGGGCGCCCAATGGCGCAACGGATTGTCGAGCTGCGCGTAGCCGAGGAACAACCACGGAAATCCGGTAAGAAACCACGTCAGCGTCCACTCGAGCGCAACCCAGCACGCGCTGAAGCCGATCGCATTGACCCATCGATTCGGGCCGCGCACCCAACGCGCATACGCGAATGTGAACGCCGCCGGAAACCACGCCATCGCCACGACGAACAGCGCGACCAACGATCCGGCCAACCAGGCGGGCGCGGGTCCGTAGTCATGGATGCTGACGTAGATCCACGAAGCGCCGACGCCGTATTTGCCGACACCGAATGCCCAACCGAGGATGGCGGCGCGCGTCGGCTTCGCGTCGTCGAGCACGCGGAACAACACCGCGACGGATACCAACGCCAACGGCCACAATTCGAAGGGCGCCAGCGCGAACGGCAATGCCGCACCGGCGAGGCCGGCGAGCCAGAAAGTGCGGGCTCGGCTGTGCGACGACACTGTTGCAAACGGCCAGGGGGTCAGTGATCCCGACCGACGGGCGACACGCGCATCAGGCGGATGCGACGGCTGTCGGCGTTGAGCACCTCGAACATCAGGTCGCCCATCGCGATCGTCTCGTCGCGCTTCGGCAGGTGGCCGAAGTGTTTCATCAGCAAGCCGCCGATCGTGTCGAACTCCGAATCGTCGAAATCGGTGCCGAAGCGTTCGTTGAAGTCGGTGATCGGCGTCGTCGCCTTAACGGTGTAGTTGTCGCCGCCGAGTTCCTTGATGTCGCTTTTGTCGTGCACGTCGTGTTCGTCTTCGATGTCGCCGACGATCTGTTCGAGCACGTCTTCGATCGTGATCGCGCCGCTGACGTGACCGTATTCATCGATGACGATCGCCATGTGATTGCGGTTCGCACGAAAGTCCTGCAGCAGCACGTTGAGCCGTTTGCTCTCCGGAATCACCGCCGCGGGACGCATGCAGTCTTTGATGTCGAAATCGTCCCAGTCGTCTTTCAGCAACAGCGGCAGAATGTCTTTCGCGTGCAGGATGCCGCGCACGTCGTCGACATCGTCGCCGATCACCGGAAAGCGCGAATGCTGAGACTCGATCACCATCGGCAGGAACTGCCGCAGCGATGCGTCCGCCTTCACGCAGATGAGCTGCGAACGCGGGATCATCACATCGCGCGCGTGCATGTCCGCGATGGCGATGGCGCCGAACAGGATGTTCAGCACGTCGACGTCGATCAGATCGCGGTCGGCTGCGTAGCGCAGCGTTTCCATCAGTTCCGGACGAGACGTCGGTTCGCCGGAGAACATGTCGGCGACGCGCTCGATCCAGCGGCGTCCGGAGCCTTCGTCGTCTAGTTCGGGATCACTCATGCATGGGGCGATACGGATCGTCGATACCAAGGCCGCTCAGTATGGCGACTTCGGTGCGTTCCATCACCTGTGCCTCCTCCGCCGTTTCGTGGTCGTAGCCGCACAGGTGCAGCACGCCGTGCACGACCAGGTGGGCGAAGTGATCGGCGGTCGACTTGTGCTGTAGCTGCGCTTCCGCGGTAACCACCGGCGCGCAGATCACCACGTCGCCGAGCAATCGTTCACCGCTGTCGGGCGCGACCACATCCGCCTCGAACGACAACACGTTCGTTGGACCTTGTTTGTGACGGTAGCGCGCATTGAGATCGGCCATCTCGTTCGAATCGACCAAACGGATACACAGACTGCCGGTTTCGCCGATGCCGTCGAGCGCGGCGCGTGCCCAACGCCGCAGCAACACCGGGCGCGGTGACGCGGTGTCACT
This sequence comes from Gammaproteobacteria bacterium, assembly GCA_031363335.1. GTDB lineage: Bacteria > Pseudomonadota > Gammaproteobacteria > Pseudomonadales > Azotimanducaceae > DATJGR01. The sequence continues at coordinate 205 of JANLUG010000089.1, read as the reverse complement.
GGCGCTCTGCACCTCAACTTTGTGAGTCATCGCCCCGCGAGCTGCGCTCCGATCGCAACCCGGTGGTTTCGTCGTGGCGTGCGTACGCCTCGACGATCCGCTGCACGAGCGGATGCCGCACGACATCCTTCGACGTGAAATTCGTGAACGACAGACCTTCCACGCCGTCGAGCACGCCGATGCAGTGGATCAACCCGGACCGACT
>JANLUG010000081.1:0-2813 GCA_031363335.1 Gammaproteobacteria bacterium | reverse complement strand
GGCGAGGCGGATGTCCATCGCGAGCGTCATCGTCACGCCGATGCCGACCGCCGGGCCGTTCACGGCCGCGATCACGGGCTTTTTGCTGTCGAAGATGCGCAAGGTCAGCAGTCCGCCGCCGTCGCGGTTGAGTCCCTTCGGGCGATCGGCGCGTCCATCGGCGTCGAACGTGGCGCCGCCGGCGCCGAGGTCTGCGCCGGCGCAGAAGGCCCGGCCGGCGCCGGTGACGATCACCGCGCGAATCGAGTCGTCGGCGTCGGAGCGATCGAACGCATCGATCATCTCCGTCATCATCGTGCCGGTGAACGCGTTCAGCTTCTCAGGACGGTTCATGGTGATGGTGAGTACGCCGTCTTCGACGTCGTACAGGATTTGCGAATAACTCATGCGATTTGACCGGTGGGCGGGCGAGCGCGCTATGTTGCCTCGCCCGTCCGGTTATTTCCATGTTTCCGGGCAATCGGCGCCATGCGATGGCGTTGGCTTGTCACGCCGGTGGACCGCGGCATACCATTTCGCGATTTTTCGAAACGAAAGGCGGGCTTTGCCCATGGATCTGAAGTTGCGGCAAGCCGACCTCGAATTCCAGACCGAGGTGCGTGCATTCATCGATCGACACTGGCCTGCGCATGTACGCAACAGTGCGGAGTCCGCGCTCGAATACACGAGTGCGATACCCGCGGTGCGGCAGTGGTTCGACGCGCTCGTGGCGCGCGGCTGGTCGGTGCCGAACTGGCCGGTCGAATTCGGCGGCACCGGTTGGACGCCGACGCAGCACTACATCTGGGATCGCGAATCGGCCCGCGCGCAAAGCCCGCAGTTGAGTCCGTTCGGCGCGCGCATGCTCGCACCGGTGCTGTATACGTGGGGTACGAAAGAACAACAGTCGTGTCACCTCGGGCCGATCCGCGAAGCGCGCGTGCAGTGGTGTCAGGGTTATTCCGAGCCGGGCGCCGGTTCCGATCTTGCGGCGCTTACGACGCGCGCGGTACGCGACGGCGACCACTACATCGTCAACGGCGCGAAGACCTGGACGAGCAGCGCGCACCTGGCCGACTGGATGTTCTGTCTGGTGCGCACCGATTCGGGGGCGACCAAAAAGCAGCAGGGCATCAGCTTCCTGTTGATCGACATGAAAACGCCCGGCATCGAAGTGCATCCAATTCTGATTCTCGGCGGTCTACATTCGGTCAACTCGGTGACGCTGACGGACGTGCGCGTGCCGGTTGCGAATCGCATCGGCGAAGAGAACCAGGGCTGGACCTATGCGAAGGGATTGTTGACGCACGAACGCACCGGCATCGCCGGCGTCGCCCGTTCGCAGGTGAATGTCGCGCAGTTGAAACGGATCGCCGCGGAAACGGCACTCGATACCGGACGTCTGATCGACGAGCCGTCGTTCAAACGCAAGATCGACGAAGTCGAAATCGAATTGATGGCGCTCGAAGTGACGGAGCTGCGCACGCTTGCAAGCGTCGAGCAGGGCGGCGCGCCGGGACCGGAATCGTCGATCCTGAAAATCCGCGGCACAGAAATCGGCCAGCGCATCAGCGATCTGACGATCGAGGCCTACGGCTACTACGGCTTGCCGTATCCGGAGCAACGGTTGATCGATAACGAGGGGCCGATCGGTCCGGAGCTCGCCGTGGCTGCGTTGAAGGAAATGCTCTATGGCCGCGCGTCGAGTATCTTCGGCGGCTCGAACGAAATTCAGAAGAACATCATTTCGAAGGCCGTGCTCGGACTCTGATCCGATCGCGCCGACGAGAACACTTTTGTCATTGGGGTAGACGAACCATGGATTTTTCCTTTTCCGACGAACAGAGCCTGCTGAAGGACAGCGTCGAGCGCTTCATTCAGAACGACTACGCGTTCGACGCGCGCCAGAAGCTCATCAAAAACGAGCAGGGATTCAGCGCGAAAAACTGGAAGACGTTCGCCGAACTCGGCTGGCTCGGTGTGCCGTTCGCAGAAGCCGACGGCGGTTTTGGCGGCGGACCGATCGAGACGATGTTGATCATGGAGCAGTTCGGCCGCGGCCTGGTGGTGGAGCCGTTCGTGCCTACGGTCGTGCTCGTCGGAGGCATGCTGCGACTTGCCGGTAGCCGAGCGCAGAAGGAAAAATTCCTGCCGCATATCGTCGACGGCACGCTGCAAGGCGCATTCGCGTTCGCCGAGCCGCAAGGCCGTTTCAACCTCGCGGATCTGACCACGACGGCCGTAAAAACCGAAAACGGTTACGTGCTTAACGGCCGCAAGGCTGTAGTAATCAACGGCCCCTCTGCTGATGTGTTAGTTGTATCGGCGCGTAGTTCGGGCCAGCAACGCGGCCGCGGCGGTATCACGTTGTTCCTGGTCGACAAAGCGGCTGCCGGTTTGACGCGGCGCGACTATCCCACCGTCGATGCGCTGCGCGCGTCGGAAATTCAGCTCGAGAACGTCACGGTGCCGAAGACCGCAGTGCTCGGCCGTGTCGGCCGCGGTATCGACGTGATCGAACAGGCAATCGACGAAGCGACGCTTGCCATCGGCGCGGAAGCAGTCGGCTGTATGGAAGTGCTGTACAAGGCGACGGTCGAATACTGCAAAACACGCGTTCAGTTCGGTCAGCCGATCGGCAAATTCCAGGTGTTGCAGCACCGCATGGTCGACATGTTCATGGAAGCCGAGCTGTCAAAGTCGCTGATGTTCATGGCGGCGATGCGTCTGGCCGAGGGCTACAACGACGCCGCGCGGCGCGCTGTTTCCGCGTTCAAGGTGCAGGTTGGCAAGTCTGGACGATTCGTTGCGCAGAACGCGGTGCAACTGCATGG
>JANLUG010000076.1:0-4287 GCA_031363335.1 Gammaproteobacteria bacterium | reverse complement strand
CAGATTCAGATCGCCGATAAAGAGCATGAGGTCGCCGCGAGGACTGCCGAGAAACAGCAGGTGATCGATCAGTTCGCACTCGATCTCGAGCGGTTCAAGATGCTTTACGGCTTGTCGCCCGCCGAGCCACCCAAGGGCGGCTCGGCTCCGGCGGGCGCGGTTCCAAAAACCGATGCCGCTTCGGCCAACACGACGGCGAAGAGTGAAACCCTCCACTGATCAACGTGCGACGGGAAACACCGCACCGGAAATGATCGACCAGTGGTTCGTCCACTCGAATGTCGGCTTCGCTTTGAACTCGCTGCGTACGAACTGATTGATACGTCCCTCGGCGACCGCAAGCAGCAGGTTTGCGACGGCGTGCGGCGGCGCGCTCTCGACGAAGTCGCCGCGCGCGCCGCCTTCGCGAAGAATCTGCCGCAGCTGAGTTTCGAGCCGATCGAAAAATTGTCGCATCCGCGTTCGAAGCCGATCGGTTTCACCTTGAAGAGCGTCGCCCGCGAGTAGTCGGGCGAAACCGGGATTGCGTTCGGCGAACGACAACAGCAGCCAGACCAGATTGCGGCAGCGACCCTCTGCTGACGACTCTTCTTCGAGGATGCGACTGATGCGCGTAAAGACGCTTGCCTCCATGAATTCGATCAGCCCTTCGATCATCTTTGCCTTGCTGGGGAAGTGTCGGTAGAGCGCGGCTTCGGAAACGCCGACGTGTCGCGCGAGAGCCGCCGTCGTAATCCGCGAACCGGGGCTCTCTTCGAGCATCAGCGCGAACGCTTCGAGAATTTCCTGGCGTCGATTTGTGCGAGTCATTTCGTGCGCATCACGCGTTTGAGCGGCGAATCAGCGTGCCGACACCGGTGTCGGTAAACACTTCGAGCAGCACCGCATGTCGAATGCGACCGTCGATGATGTGCGCGCTTCGAACGCCACCGGCGACCGCGTCGAGCGCACAGCGGACCTTCGGCAGCATGCCGCCGTGAATCGTGCCGTCTGCGATCAGCGCGTCGACGTCTTCGGGCGCGAGGCCGGTCAGCGTATTCCCCGCCTTGTCGAGAATGCCGGCGGTATTCGTCAGCAACATCAGTTTCTCGGCACCGAGGTGCTGGGCTAACTTGCCCGCCACGGTGTCCGCGTTGATGTTGTACGACTCGCCTTCGGCGCCGACGCCGATCGGTGCGATCACCGGGATGAAGCCGGCGCCGGTCAGCGTATCGACGACAGCCCGGTTGATCGTTTCGATATCGCCGACGTGGCCGATGTCGATGATCTCCGGTGCCTTGAGCTCCGGCGAATCACGCTGAATTCGGAGCTTGTGCGCCTGAATCAGCTGCCCATCCTTCCCGGTAATGCCGACGGCGCGCCCCCCAACAGCGTTGATCAGCGAGACGATGTCCTGATTGACGAGACCGCCCAGCACCATCTCGACGACGTCCATCGTCGCTGCGTCGGTGACGCGCATTCCGTCGACGAACCGGGTCGGTATGTTCAGCTTTTCGAGCAGCTCGCCAATCTGCGGACCGCCGCCGTGGACGACGATCGGATTCATGCCGACGAGCTTCATCAGCACGATGTCGCGCGCGAACGTTTGCGTGAGTTCGTCCGTGATCATCGCGTTGCCGCCGTACTTCACGACGATCGTGGAGCCGTGGAATTTGCGGATATACGGGAGCGACTCCGTGAGTACGCTTGCGACGTTCGCCGCTTCGGTCGAAGAAATCGGCATCGGTTTTCTGGCCTAGAAGACGAGTTTCGGGTCGATCTTTTTGAGCTGTTCACGGAATATGCGCTGGATCCGGTCCAACGCGGTCTGGCCGTCCGCCTCGAATCGAAGCGTCAGCACCGGACTCGTGTTGGACGGTCGCACCAATCCCCAACCGTCGGGGTAGTCGACCCGGATGCCGTCGATTGCCGTGATCGTCCCATCACCGAACTTACCTTCCTTGGACAGACGCGCCATCACCGCGAACTTCGCTGCGTCGGTGGTATTCACTTTGATTTCCGGCGTTGTGAACGTGACCGGAAATTCCTCGAACAGTTTGCTGACCGACTTCGACTCGGCGCCGATGATCTCGAGCAGACGCGCGGCGCTGTACAAGGCATCGTCGAAGCCGTACCAGCGCTCACCGAAGCAGATGTGTCCGCTGAACTCGCCGGCGAGAAGCGCGCCCGTCTCTTTCAGCTTGGCTTTCATGTGCGAATGTCCGGTCTTCCACATGATCGGTCGGCCGCCGTATTCGCTGATCAGCGAGTTCAGGTGGCGACTGCATTTCACGTCGAAGATGATGTCCGCACCGGGATTGCGGCCGACGATGTCGCGCGCGAACAGCATCAACAGTTTGTCCGGCCAGATGATGGTGCCGCGTTCAGTGACGACACCGAGTCGATCACCGTCACCGTCGAACGCCAGACCTATATCTGCCTTCTCCGCCTTCACGACGGTGATCAGATCCTCGAGGTTGTGTGGATCCGCCGGGTCGGGATGGTGGTTTGGAAAGTTCCCGTCCACCTCGCAATACAGCGGTACCACTTCGCAACCGAGTTCGGTGATCAGACGCGGAACGACACTGCCGGCGACGCCGTTGCCGCAGTCGACAACGACCTTCATCGGTTGCGCCACTGCAACGTCGTTCAGCACGCGATCGAGATAGTGATCGACGATCTCCATCTCGTCATATTCGCCTTCCCCATCGCTGAGTTTGTTGCCTTCAATCCGCTCACGCAGGCGCTGAATGCGTTCTTCAGCCAGCGTCTCGCCGGCGATCATCATTTTCAGGCCGTTGTACTCGGGCGGATTGTGCGACCCGGTGATCATGATGCCGGTACCGGTGTCGAGCGCATGTGTCGCGTAGTACAGCAACGGCGTCGGCACTTCGCCGATGTCGGTGACGTCGATACCGCCTTCGGTCAAGCCGCGCGCCAACGACTTCTTCAGCTTCGGGCTCGACAAGCGGCCGTCGCATGCGATCACTGCTCTTGGCATCTTGCACTGGCGGGCTTCAGCGGCGAATGCGCGGCCGATCCAGTACACCACGTCTTCCGTCAGGTTCGTCGCGACGATGCCGCGAATGTCGTAAGCGCGAAATATCAGCGGGTCGAGCTTCAGCCCCGAGTCGAGCGGTGAGATTTCTTCCGACACCTCGATCCCGAAGTTGTCGTCGGCGGGATCTGTAGCGCGCACATCGAGGAAATCGTCTTCCGCATCAGGATCGCTCGCCTCTTCCGGCGCTTCGATTGCTTTCGTGGTCGCCGCTCTCTTCTTCGGGTTCACCGCCTTCGGCGCTGCTTTGCGCGCCGGCGGCGCCGGGCGCGGTTGGTCGTTCTCCGGAGGTACCCGCTTCGCGTAGCGATTCGCAGCAACGGCGATCTGTTGGAACATCGCAAGGTTGTAACGATCGACGTTGCCGCCGCGACCTCTGACGATTCGTGTTACGTAGTCGATCAGCGTCGCGCTGTCGCGTTCCAGCGCGCGGAATAATCGCGAGTAGCTCAGGTAGATGCCGGCCAGTATCAACGCAACGGCGACCAGCAGCGGTGTCCAGACCCACGCCACACTGATGATGTCGGCTGTTGCGGATTCGTTCGGCTTGAACACCAGCGTCCAGCTCGGTGCGTTCAGTTTGATGCGCACCGGCGGAACCGCCGCGTCGGGCTCATTGCCATACTGCATCACGACGCGCGCAGTCGCGCTCTCGAACTGTTGTTCGACCAGCACCTGTCCCTGGTTGTCCGGAAGAATCTTCAGCGGTCCGAAGAAAAAATCCATCGAGATCGCCGCGAACAGCACGCCGCTTACCGTGCCTGAATCGGTCACCGGCTTCGCCGCGTAAAACACCGGCCGTTGATTGACCTGCGAAGCTTCTGGCCCGACGTATTCTTGAGTTTCTGCACGCTTGATCACGTCGAGCGCGGCAAACGAAATCGGCACCTTCGCGCTGAGATCGACTTGGGCTTTTCCTTTCGGAATGATGTCGACGCGCTCCGCCGTAGAGATCAGATGCGTGAGGCGTTGGTTCTGCGCGACGATGGTTGCGGGATCGTAAGTCGCGAGCGCCGCGACCGTTTCTTTCGCGGAAGCCGCGTCGCTCAACTCGCGTTGCAGCGCGGCGAGGCGAACGTTGAAAAAGTTCGCGAAGCTCTGCGCCTGAATCGCTTGAACCTGTTGTCGATGATTTGCGTTGGCGGGGCGGATGATGGTCGACCACACGAGCAGCGCGGCGACGACGACGCCGCCGAGCGCGACGCCAATCGCGAGCAATGGATATGACCAGAGGCCTTCCGTCAGCGGTG
>JANLUG010000061.1:0-2898 GCA_031363335.1 Gammaproteobacteria bacterium | reverse complement strand
GCCTCGGCGGGCGACAAACCGTAAAGCATCTTGATCCGCTCGAGATCGAGCGCGAACTGATCGATCACCTGCTGTCTCTCAGTCGTCCTCGACGCAACCTCATGCTCTTTATCGGCGATCTGAATCTGCAGGTTTTCCAGGTTGTCGAGTATGTCGGGCGACGGCGCGAGACCTTCGCGCTCCCGATCGGCTGCCTGCTGCTCGAGGCGCTGCTTCTGCAGTTTCAGTCGCTCGATGTTCGACTTCGTCGTCGCCATCGTGTTGTCGATCGAGTGGACCTTCCGGTCGCGCGCTTCCTCGACATCCTTCGGGGACGCATACAGCTTCAGCAAATCCTGATCCTGGCGCTTGCGCGCGGCGCCGTCGTCTTCCTTCTTCTTCTTATCCGCAAGATCGCGATCCCGCTTTTCGATCTCCACGGTCGTCAACTCCCGCGGCACTATGAGAAGCGAGCCGTCCTTGCTGATGCACGAATAGCCCTTATGGACCAAATCCGGCGGGATCGAATAAGCCAGCACGGTGACACCGTCGTCGTTCTCGAAACGGTACCACTCGCACGGCTTGGCCTGTGCGAAGGCGACGCTCGTTCCGCAGCAGGCCATCAATACTGTAAGCAGGGCTTTCACGCGACGCAGTAATCTCGCTGATAGGCGCGAATTTGCGCAAGAGAATCGGCATACCCTCCACGACTGTCAAGGTACGCGATCACATCCGCGAGCGTCGCGATTGCAAAAACGGGCGCGCTTAGCAATTCCGTCATCCGATCGACCGCCGTTTGACCCGGTGCGACGGCTTCCTGCCGATCGAGCGCGACGAGTATCCCTGTCAGTTCGCCGTTAGCCTGCCGGACGAGGTCGGCGGCTTCGGTCACTGCCGTGCCTGCCGTCATGACATCGTCGACGATCAACACACGGCCGCGGATCGGATGACCCACGAGCAGCCCCCCTTCGCCATGCGTTTTCGCTTCCTTGCGATTGAACGCAACACCGACGGATCGGCCGTGGTCGCGGTGCAACGCCGTCGCCGTCGCAACGGCGATCGGAATGCCCTTGTACGCTGGCCCGAAGATCACGTCGGGGATGGGTTGCCCCGAAGATATGATCGCCTGCGCGTACGCGCCGCCGAGCATCGCAAGCCCGGCGCCGTCGTCGATCGATCCGAGATTGAAGAAGTACGGGCTCTTACGACCCGATTTAAGCGTGAAATCGCCGAAGCGCAACACGCCGCGCTCGATCATCTCGGCTACGAAATGACCGGTCACGATCAGACCGTCTCCAATGCCGCGCGTTGATGCTCGAACAAGCGTCGCGTACCGCTACGGGCGAGATCGAGCATCGCCGAGAGTTCCGCATCGGCAAAGGCATCCCGCTCCGCGGTGCCCTGGATTTCGACGAAACCGCCGGAAGCGAGCATCACGACGTTCATGTCGGTGTCGGCCGAGGAGTCTTCCGCGTAGTCGAGGTCCAGCACCGGCACACCGGACCAGACGCCAACCGAAACGGACGCCACGAGTTGCTTCAACGCCCGCGTCGTATCGACACCGGGTAGCGATCGAACCGCGTCGAACAGCGCGACACACCCGCCGGTGATCGACGCAGTTCGTGTTCCGCCGTCGGCCTGGATGACGTCGCAGTCGATTCGGATCGTGCGCTCGCCGATGCCTTTCGGGTCGACCGCCGAACGCAATGCACGACCGATGAGTCGTTGAATCTCCACGGTGCGACCGTTCTGTTTGCCGCGCGCCGCTTCCCGATCCGATCGTGTATGCGTCGCGCCGGGCAGCATGCCGTATTCGGCAGTTACCCAACCGCGCCCTTGCCCGCGCATGAACGGCGGCACTCGATCTTCGACGCTCGCCGTACAAATCACTTGTGTGTCACCGAACTCGACGAGCACGGACCCGGCCGCGTGCTTAGTGAATTTACGGGTGAAACGTACCTTCCGAAGTTCATCGGGCGCGCGACCGCTAGGTCGCTGCGGGCCTGCCATGCTGTTCTCCCTTTATCGTGCGACCGCGGATTATACGCGTGTCTCACCGCAATGCCGGGGCCGAGAATCCTTGGAGTAGAATGCCTCTCTATCTCGCCTCGAGGTCCCTTGATGATTCGCAGCATGACCGCATTCGCGCGTGTCGATGTGCCGCTCGATTCCGGCTCGCTGCAGTGGGAGATCCGTTCGGTCAATCACCGCTACCTCGAGGTTCAGTTCCGGTTGCCCGACGCGTTTCGCGAGCTCGAGTTCCCGCTGCGCGATCAAGTAAGGTCGAAGCTCAAACGCGGCAAAGTCGACGGAACGCTGCGCATTGCCGCGACAGCCGCAGCTGCACATCTGGAAATCAATCGCCCCGTCTTGCTGCACCTTTTGGCAACCCTCGAGCAGTTGCGCCGCGATGCACCCGAAGCGGCGCATCCGGATCCCCTTGAGTTGTTGCGCTGGCCGGGCGTGTTGGTCGAGTCCGTGCATGACGCTGAGGCGGTGAAGGCCGCCGTCGTCACGGGCTTCCAGCGGGCGCTCGACGCGCTCGACGCGCATAGGACTCGCGAAGGCGAGATGCTCGGCGGCCTCATCGGCACGAAACTCGCCGAGATCATGCAGATCGTCGAAGACCTGCGACGCATCGTTGCCGGGCTATCACAGACCCAACGGTCCCGATTGCGGACGCGGATCGAAGAGCTGTCTGTTTCGGTGGACCCCGACCGGTTGGAGCAGGAACTCGCGATACTGATGCAACGCGCAGATGTGACCGAAGAGCTCGACCGGCTGGAGATCCACATCAAGGAGGCGCGCAAAAATCTGGCGCAGCCCGGTCCACACGGCCGCCATCTGGATTTTCTGTTGCAGGAACTGAATCGAGAGGCCAACACGCTCGCCTCCAAATCCATGCTCGCCGAGACCGCG
>JANLUG010000055.1:0-3731 GCA_031363335.1 Gammaproteobacteria bacterium | reverse complement strand
CGTCGGTCTTGCACAGCGCGCTGAAGGAGTGACTCGCACCCGTCACCCGCACTGCGCCGCTGGCACTGCGAATCTGCGCAATCAACTCCGACTCGTCACGCGGATTCAGCCATGCCTTGGGGTTGGACTTTTGCCCGCCCGACCAGTTGTGCCACGGCACCGGTCCGGCAGGCGCTTCCGCCGCGCTTGCGATCCGCGGCGCGGCGCCGGTGAACAGGCCGCCGGCCATTCTTGCGAACAGCGCCCCTGCAAGGATCTGTCGGCGAGAGAAGCGGCTCATGCGCCGCCTCCACTCATGAAGCCAATATAGGCGCGTGGATCGTCGCGCTCGCAATCCATGCAGTAGCCGAGCGGCGGCATGTTGTTGAAGCCGTTGATGGTGTGTTCGAGCATCACCGCCTCGCCTTGTGCGAGCCGCGGTTGCCACGCGGCCGCATCGCCGATTTTCGGCGCGCCGCCTTCACCTCTGACGTGACACATTGCGCAGGTGCGCGCCCACCGTTGCTTACCGAGTTCGGTGATAGGCGCGTCTGCGAACAGTTGGTTCGACGCGGACGCGGAGGGAGGGGTAGCCGGCGGCTCGGTCTTGCTGCAGCCGAACTGCAGTGCGCAGACGAACGCGGCCGAAGCGATGATACAGACCCGCATGCTGTGGCTCCCCGATGACGGCGACAGTGTAGCCGTCGTCAGGGAACGCACGCCATCACGGCGCCATCAGATCGGTTTGGATTGGCCGGTGTACGCAACGTTGGTGTTGCGCGCAGCAGCGTACGGAGACGGCTGCGGCGGCGCATCGTCACGAGCGCGCTTCAGTTCGGTGATCTGCTGGTTGCGCTCGTCGACGCGCGCTTCGAGCCGCGCCATCTGATCCTGCAGATCTTCGATGCGGCGGGCCCGTTCCGTCAGCGTCGCATCCTTGCCGCGCAACAATCCGTCGAGGGACGTGCAGCGTGTTTCCAGTTCGGCGAGGTGACCGCGCAACGTCTTCAGTTCGCGAGCCGTCGCGTTCAATTCGCGCTCGGTGCGCTCTGCGCGCTGTGCTGCAACAGAGAGTTGATCGTCGGCGTCGTGTGCCGCGTCCAGTACCGGAACCTCGGGTTCCGACAAACGCTCCGACGAATCCGACATCATCGACAGCGGTGCCATCGACAGCGGCGCAGCTTGAACGGTGGGGATCGACGTGCTGGACTCCGCGAGCTTCATGCGCATCGCTGCCACATCGGCATTCAGGTTTTCCAGTTCGTCGTCGCGCGCGGCGAGCAATTTCTGCATCGACGCGATCGTTTCCGCCTGTTCGTGCAGCGTCGTCTCGGTGTCGCGCAGGCGCGCATCGCGCTCGCTGACGGCCGTTTCGCGCTCCTGGGCTTGCGCATGCGTCGCCTGGGCCGCATTGCCCGATTCCGTCAATGCGGTGCTCAACACGCCAACGCGTTGTTCCCACTTCACGAGATTGCGTTGCAGCGCGGCGTTCTGTGCAACGTGCTTCGCCACTTCTTCGCGGGCCGCAACCTGCTTCGCTTCGGCGGCGGCGAGGTCGGCCACCAGTGCATCGATCTTGAAGTCGCGATCTTTCAGGAGCTTCTGCATTGACGCGACGGTGTTGCTCTGTTCGCGCAGCTTCTCGTCGACGGTTTGTAGACGCAGATCTTTCGCTTCGAGCGTTGCATCGCGTTCGCGAACGAGCGCATGCGTTGCCTGCAGCGCCTTGGTCGTCTCGGCTACTTCGTGCGAGAGCATGTCGATGCGCTGTTCGAGCTGATGCAGGTGCTGCTTCTGCGTCTGATGGTTCGCGACGTGTTGCGCGATCTGATCGCGCCCGTTGGCGACCTTTGCTTCCAGTTGAACGATCGTCGCTTCGCGATCGGCCTTCTCGGCTCTGACATGCGAAAGATCGCTGTCGAGAACGGCAATGCTGGCTTCGCGTTCGGCGATCACATCGGCGCGCGACTTCAGCGTTTCCATCAGCTTCGGCAGTTGCGCTTCGAGCTTCGCGTAGCTTTCTTTCAGCGTGCGGTTTGCATCGCCGCGCTTCTTCGTCAGCGTCTCGAGCAGCTCGCGCTGTTCGATGTTCTCTTGCAGGCGCGTCTGCAGGTCCTGAACGGATGCATCGCGCGCGGCCAACGTCGTTTTCGCGAGCTCGGCGGCTTCCTGCAGATCGTGGATTTCCTGTTCGAGGATTTCGTGCGAGCGCTTGCCGGAGCCGCCTTGCAGCTGCGCTTCGAGCGCAGCGATTTTGTCATCGCGCTGAATCAGGCCTTTCTTCAGCGATTCATAGCGCGCTTCGAGGCGCTTTATTTCCGTGGCGACTTTAGGATCGGTGCCGGGCGCGGGCGCGGTCTCAGTTTCCATTCCGTCGAGCAGATCCGGATTATCGATGTCGATCGAACCGTCTTTAACGATCTGCAGTTCGGAGCGCGCGAGGCGAATGTCGCGATCGCGTTTGGTGATCTCGAGATCTTTCTGCGACGCGGTCGATTCGGCCTGCGTCAGCCGCTCGCGCAACGACTGCATCTCGCTCTGCAGCGTGCTGATGCGCTGATCGCGATTGCGCAGCGTCGATTCGAGTTGCGGGATGGCGCCTTTGGCTTCGTAAACATTGCGCTTCAGTTCGACATCGCGGCCGCTCGTAGAGACGCGTCGTGCCGTCCAGCCCAATGAAAAACAGATGCCGGCGGTGGTGGCCAACAGGGCAATAGTGATGAAAGAAAACGTCACGAGAATCAAAATCCTTTTGCGTGTCTCGCGGACTTCGTAACCAGCGGGGTCCGACGACCCGTTGCCCGCACAATATTGAGGTTGGGCCGCGCAAAAACAGTTAGATGCGTCGCGGTTCCATCAGATCGGCGACCGACTGGTGCGATCTGTGAAATGGGTCACGTGAATCGGGGACGGGTGGTGGGTGTCTCGTCAGCGGCCGAGCGGGTGGACGGTCCGCAGTGGGCTGGTATCATGCACGCCCTCCCCAGCGCCCGTAGCTCAGCTGGATAGAGTATTGGCCTCCGAAGCCAAGGGTCGCGCGTTCGAATCGCGCCGGGCGCGCCAAATGCCTGATTGTTTACGGCAATTTTGAGGCTTATCCAATTCTCGTGATGCCAAGTGCAGGCGTTTGAATGGCTTTGCAAACTCGGCGTGGAGAGCTGCCCGATGAAATGACCGATAGCGCTCGGGGGGGTTGGCGGAAGGGTAATCTGACATCCAGTGGCTGAGCGCTACTATTCAAACCATGGTCGTAAGAACAAATGCGCATGGGACAGGCTCGACGTGTCGAAGAGACATTCCAGATTCGTAGGCGCTGTCTCGTCAGAACGCTTCATCGACATTAAGAGGTCTTCTCGTTGCGTCAAGTGTTCCCCTCGGAGCGATGTACTTTGTCATGGCAAACTGTGCAGAGCGTGCGCAGGTTGTCTTCGGTGTTTTCGCCTCCTTGCGCGTGATGCATCACGTGATGCAATTCCAAGTGACGTGGGTCGGACGCGTTCCATTCATCGTGTGACCAATCGCAATCCTTACACTTGTAGCCGTCGCGCCGCATGACTTCGCGACGGATATCGTCGGGTATTGTTCGGTCGTGCTCGGGGCTTTGTCGGTTGGCTTCCAACACATATACACCAATACCCAGTTCGGGCCGACCGGTGGTCTTGGTTGCGATCGGCCACCCTGACTCAGTTCGAAGCTCGCGCACACGGCGCGCCCACTCAGTTTTGTTGCCGGCGACGTAGCGCAATTCTTCG
>JANLUG010000030.1:0-2029 GCA_031363335.1 Gammaproteobacteria bacterium | reverse complement strand
GGTTTGCGTCGCGGCGGTTCCGCCCTGCATACCGTCCACGACGATCACGTCGGCGCCCGCGTGCACCGCGAGCTTCACGTCGTTGAACACGCGGGTGGCGCCGATCTTCACGTAGATCGGCTTTTCCCAGTCGGTAATTTCGCGCAGCTCGAGAATCTTGATGGTCAGATCGTCCGGGCCGGTCCAGTCCGGATGCCGGCACGCAGAGCGTTGATCGACGCCTTCAGGCAGCGTGCGCATCGCGGCCACGCGCGGATTCACCTTCTGTCCGAGCAACATGCCGCCGCCGCCGGGTTTGGCGCCCTGTCCGATCACCACTTCGATCGCGTCGGCGCGGCGCACGTCGTCGGGATTGAAGCCGTAGCGCGACGGCAGGCATTGATACACCAACGTTTTCGATGAGTCGCGCTCTTCGGACGTCATGCCGCCGTCGCCGGTCGTGGTAGACGTGCCCATCGCCGATGCGGCGCGGCCGATCGCTTCCTTCACGTTTGCGGACAACGCACCGAAACTCATGCCGGCGATCGTGATCGGGATATCGAGCACGATCGGCTTCGTCGCGTGGCGCGTGCCGAGTACCGTCGTGGTGGAACAACGCTCGCGGTAACCTTCGAGTGGATAGCGCGACAGCGACGCGGCCAGAAACAACAGGTCGTCGAAGTGCGGCAGTTTGCGTTTCGCGCCGAGACCGCGGATCTCGTACAGGCCGGTCGCGGAGGCGCGATGGATATAGTCGATGACGCTGCGGTCGTACAACGCAGACTCTTCGCCGTGAATGGTTTTATGCGTACTCAATATTCCTGCTCCACGTCGGCGTTCCAGTGATACAGCGATCGCGCCGAGGCGATACGTTTGAACTGGCGCGCGTCGTGGTTCAGACCTGCGGCCGCGAGCAGTTCTCGCAGCGAAACGATGTCGTCGTCGCCGAGCGGCTCGATGCGCGCGTCCGCACCTAACGACGCGATCGTGCCTTTTACGTAGATGACGGCCTCGTACAGCGAATCGCCCAAGGCGTCGCCGGCGTCGCCGCAGATCACGATGCGGCCGGCCTGCGCCATGAATCCCGAGAAACTGCCGACCGATCCGCCCACGACGATGTCGCCGCCTTTCAAGGAAATGCCGCAACGCAATCCGGCATCACCGTCGACCACGAGCAGACCGCCGTGCGCCGACGCGCCTGCGGCGTTCGACGCGAATCCTTTCACATGCACCATGCCGCTCATCATGTTCTCGGCCACGCCGGTGCTCGCGCTGCCTTCGATCAATACGTTTGCGAGTTGATTCATGCCGGCCGCGTAATAGCCCGCGTGGCCGTGCACGGTGACATACACCGCCGTATTCAGTCCCACCGCGATGTTGTGCGCGCCATCGGGATTGAGGATGCGCACTTCGCGCCCGGTCAGTTCGGACGCGGGCGCGTGCAGGCGTTGGTTCACCTGCCGCACCGTGTCGCGCGTCAGATCGAAGCTCAGCGTTTCCATACGTACACTTTTTCCGGAGCGGGTTCGAAGACGTCCGCGTGTTTGACACCCGGCAGGTGCGCGAGGGAGCGGAACTCCGACGCTATGGCTACGTAGTCGTCGGTTTCTGCGACAACGGCCGGCTTGCATGCGAATGCATCGCGCACCAGCGCGAGCTCGTTCGGCGTGCCCATGAGAAACGTGTAGAAGCCGTCGAGCGCCTCGAATCCCCTTTGCAACGCCGTTGGTAGCTCGTCGCCTTCCCGCAAGCGCCATTCCAGGAGGCGACACGCCGCTTCGGTGTCGTTGTCGGTGTCGAAGCGGATGCCGCGCGGTTCCAGCATGCGTCGCACCGCGTTCGGATTCGACAGCGAGCCGTTGTGGACGAGGCAGAAGTCTTCGCCCGCGGTGAACGGATGCGCGCGATCGGGTGTCACGGCTGATTCGGTCGCCATTCGTGTATGGCCGACGAGATGGCTGCCGGTCAGCTGCGAGAACGCATAGCGCTGCGCGACCTGCGCCGGTTTGCCGATGTCCTTGTAGAGATCCATGATGCGGCCGGCCGACAT
>JANLUG010000016.1:0-4234 GCA_031363335.1 Gammaproteobacteria bacterium | reverse complement strand
CCCCGCGTTGCCGATCGAGATGCGGCGTAGTTTCCTCGTCGGGCAGTCGCTACTGGACGAAGACGTCGGCACCGACGAAATCAAGCTGCGGATTCGGGCGCGGGACAGCGCTGGAGACGAGATCGTTGCGATCACCGGCATCGCACGCGGCAACTTCTAACGCGCGTCGAACCGCTGCAAGTCAGAAACCGACCGCCAGTCCTTCCTTGCGATGGTCCGAGGCGGCGCAGTAACCGTCTTCGAGTTTGTATATCAGCTGCGCGCCGCCGAACGTTGCCTCGTGCTGATCTCGCCGCACGAGGTGACCACGCGCTTCGAGCGCGCTCGCCACTGCCGTCGGAAATCCCGTTTCGACACCGACACTGAAGTCCGGAAAAACGTGCCAGCGCGGCGCATCGGAGGCGGCCTGCGGGTTCTGTCGATGGTCGAAAATCCGGTTCACCATCTGCACATGCCCCTGGTGCTGCATGTGTCCGCCCATCACGCCGAAGCTCATGCGCGGACGCCCATTCTGCGTAACGAAACCGGGGATGATCGTGTGATACGGACGCTTGCGCGGCCCGACGCAGTTCGGGTGCGACGGATCGAGAACGAAGCCGGAACCGCGGTTCTGCATCGAAATGCCGGTGCCGGGAATCACGATGCCAGAACCGAAGCCGCGGAAGTTCGACTGAATCATCGACACCATCATGCCGTCGGCATCGGCAGTGGTCAGATACACCGTGTCGCGACCGACCGGCAACGCGACCGGCGGCAGCCGACCTGCGCGTTCGCCAATCGTCGCCGCGAGTTGCGATAGCGCCGCAGCCCCGAGCAATTCCGAAGGCGTCACACGCATGGCCGCTTCGTCTGCGAAGTGCTCGAACGCGGCGCGGATCGCGATCTTCATCGCTTCGATCTGCAGATGGATGTTGCGCTCGTCGTCGGCCGGCGAGGCGCCCAGATCGAAGTGGTTGAGAATCGCGAGCGCGATCTGCGCCGCCAGACCCTGACCATTCGGCGGAATTTCGTGCAGCGCGACGTCCCGATACGCCTGGCTGATCGGCGTCACCCAATCGGCGCGATGTTGCGCGAGATCGTCCTGGTTCATCGCACCGCTTGCATCGCGCGAAGCGGCGACGATGCGGTGCGCGAGCTCACCTCGATAGAAGCTTTCGCCGCGCGACTGCGCGATCTGTTCGAGCGTGCCGACGAGTTCGGGGCGACGGAACAATTCTCCCGCGCGCGGTGCGCGACCGTGCGGCAGGAAGTGCGCCACGAAGTCGGGGAAGGTTTTGAAGTGCGGCGCCGCGAGGTTCCAGTAGTACGCGGTCTTCGGGCCGACGTGAAATCCGTCGCGCGCATATCCGATCGCGGCCTCGAACAACTGCGGGAATGGTAAGCGCCCGAACCGCTCCGACAATGCGACCCACGCGCTCACGGCACCGGGAACCGTGACGCTGTCCCAACCCATGCCGGGCATGTTCGCGCGTCCGGCAAAACGTTCCGGTTTCCAACCCGATGGCGATCGACCCGATGCGTTGAGTCCCCAAAGCCCTGCGTCGTTGCCGACGATGGCGAACGCATCGCTTCCAACGCCGTTGTTGTTCGGTTCGACGACGGTCAGTGTGATCGCGGTGGCGATAGCCGCATCGACGGCGTTACCGCCGCGGCGCATCGCATCGAGTCCTGCGGCCGCAGCCAAGGGTTGTGACGTTGCAACGACGTTGCGCGCGACGACGGGCATGCGCTGAGACGGATAAGGAAATTGCCAGTCGATCACGACGGGCGCGAGACTCAGCCGGCCAGGTTCAACTGTTGGCGGACGTGAGTGTCGATATGACGCAGGCAGTGCAGGGTGTTCGCGCGCGTCGGTCCGTCCATACGGAAGTCGATGTCGTAGTAGTGCTTATCTTCTGCTGCGCTCGCGCTGCGCACGACGCCGGATAGTTCTTCGACACGCAGATCGTTGACGATCAGATCCATTACGACCGGTTGGCCCACTTTCAATTGCGCGGGTGTCTCTACCTGAATGCCGGAAATCGAGAAGTGAAGACAGTCGGCGGCGATGGGGCGGCGGAACATGCCCAGTACACCGGTGCGATGGAGTTGGACGGTGAGTTTGCCGCTGCAAACGACGTTGAATTGCCCGGTACTTGCCATATCGACGTCGCTGAAGCCTCGTTCTTTCGAAGTGCTAAACAGTCCGGCAGGTTAGGCGTCTAACTGATTGTCCGCAAGGAAAAAGATGTTTCCCATCTGTTTCCCTTGCGATCGCAACTGCACGTGCCGCTCGATTGCACCTCGTCGGCAAACCCAATACCGTGCGGCGTTCGTCATCTTTGCGGGGAGGCACGATGCATCCGGGGGTAATCGCGGCAGCGGCGCCGAACAAGATCGCCTACGTCATGGCAGACAGCGGTCGAGCAGTCACATTCGGCGAACTCGAAGCCACATCGAACCAGGGTGCGCAGCTGTTTCGCAGGCTCGGGCTGAAGGCCGGTGATCACATCGCGATCATGCTGGAGAACCACCTGCGCTTCCTGCAAATCTGTTGGGCGGCGCAACGTGCCGGTTTGTACTACACGGCGATCAGTTGGCGGCTGCAGCAGCAGGAAGTCGAATACATCGTCAACAATTGCGAAGCGCGCGTGTTCATCACGTCGAATGAATGCCGCGAGATTGCACAAGCGCTGAAGGGGCGAATTCCAAACGTCGCGAAGTGCTACATGCTCGACGCCGTGCTCGACGACGTAGTCCCCGGCTACGAGTCGTGGGAGATGGCGATTGCGACGATGCCCGAATCGCCGATTGCCGATCAGACCGAGGGGCAGTCGATGCTGTATTCGTCCGGCACCACGGGATATCCGAAGGGCATCAAGCGACCGTTATCGGGCGTCGCGTTCGGCGAAGTGGACGCATTGCCGGTGATGAGGACGCTGTACGGCGCCGACGAGAACTCGATTTACCTGTCGCCGGCGCCGCTCTATCACGCGGCGCCGCTCGGCTTCTCGATGGCGTGCCTGCGCAACGGCATTCAGGTCATCGTCATGGAGCACTTTGAAGCGGAACGCGCGTTGCGGTGCATAGAGCAATACCGCGTCACGCACAGCCAGTGGGTGCCGACGATGTTCGTCCGGATGCTGAAGCTGCCGGAACAGGTGCGGACGAAGTACGACGTTTCCAGCCTGCAGTGCGCGATTCACGCTGCCGCGCCGTGCCCTATTCCGGTGAAGGAACAGATGATCGATTGGTGGGGTCCGGTGCTGTTCGAGTACTACGCAGGAACCGAAGGCAACGGTTTCGTGCAATTGAACTCTCAGGAATGGCTCGCGCACAGAGGCTCGGTCGGCCGCGCGTTGAACTGCACGGTGCATATCTGCGACGACGAGGGCAACGAACTGCCGGTAGGTGAGCCCGGCACGATCTACTTCGGCGGCGGCGGCCAATTCGAATACTACAAGGACCCTGACAAGACAGCTCAGTCGCGCCACACGCACGGATGGTCGACGCTCGGCGACGTTGGGTATCTCGATGACGAGGGGTTCGTCTACCTGACCGACCGCAAGCACTTCATGATCATCTCCGGCGGCGTCAACATCTATCCGCAGGAATGCGAGAACATCCTTATCACGCATCCGAAGGTGTACGACGTTGCCGTGTTCGGTGTGCCGAACGAGGACTTCGGTGAGGAAGTGAAGGCCGTGGTGCAGCCGGTCGACATGGCCGAAGCGGGGCCGGCGCTGGAGCAGGAGTTGATCGCGTTCTGCCGCGGCCATCTCTCGCACATCAAGTGTCCGAGGTCGGTCGATTTCGAAGCGCAGCTGCCGCGTCATCCGACGGGCAAGCTCTACAAGCGGTTACTGAAGGACCGCTATTGGGAGAAGCGCTGAGCCAGCGCGGCTACGGTTGTCCCTTGAGCAGGTTGGCCGGGGAGTATTGATCCGTGAGCACCCGCGCGTCGACATCCCAGTCCGGTGTGGTAGTCAGCTTCGAAGGGTAGCTTTCGATCGGCACGCCGTACGGTTCGAGCGGCGTTACCAACAGGCTCGCCGCGCGTACGAGTACGTCGGTGGCCGGCAACGCCTCTCGCCGGACGATGATGACCCGGTTCGCGGTCTCCGGTGAGCGCAGGTTGTAGAAGGTCCCGAAGACATCGGCGTACGTGACCGATTCATTGTGATAGAGCCGGCTGATCGCGAACGTATTCGATGCCAGCACGCCGTCCCCTGTAAGCAGCTCGCGTGTCTCCAAC
>JANLUG010000002.1:0-8765 GCA_031363335.1 Gammaproteobacteria bacterium | reverse complement strand
CGCGATCGGGCTGCCAACGTTGCGCGTGGCTCCAGATCCGCATGAACGCTTCCTGTGCCACTTCGTCTGCGTCGGCGGCGTTGCCTGTCATCCGCATCAGGAACTTCTGTAGCCCGGCGAGATGGCGATCGAGGAGGCGTGTGAACGCCTCCTGATCGCGGCGCTGAACCTGCGCCATGAGTTCCTCGTCGGTAAGGTTCGCCAATCGCGAACCTCAATTCTGCGCAGGCGGATTGGTTTGCGGGCCGTGCGCGGCATGCGCCGCTTTCATTTCATCGTGCGTCACCGTGCCGTCGCCGTTTGCATCCATCGCGGACATCTTCGCAACATAAGGCGGGAACTCGTCCTTCGTCAGCAGACCGTCGCCGTTTTTGTCGAGCTTCTTGAACGCGGCCGTTTTCATTTGCGTTTTGGCGGTTTCCCAAGCCTTCGAGAACTCGGCGGCCGACAGCTGACCGTTGTGGTCGGCGTCGAGCGCTTTGAACAGATCGGCTTGGAACGCGTCGCGCTCCTGCGGCGTAGGTCCGCCGCCGGGGCCATGCGGACCCATGCCCATACCCATGCCCATACCCATGCCGGGGCCGCCCATACCGTGCATGCCCGGGCCACCACGCGGGCCGTGATCAGGCTTGAACGCGAGGAATTCAGCCTCGGAAATCTTGCCGTCGTGGTTCGTGTCGGCAGCTGCGAATTCCTGATCCGCGCGCGCTTTCATTTTGCCCAGGTCCATGTCGCCGCGATGACCGCCCTGACACTGAGGTGCCGGTGTCGGAGTCGGAGTCGCCGCGGGTGTATCTGCGCCGAACGCCGTCGTTGCAATGAGGCCGGCCAGCAACAGACCGCCCGCGCCGCGCTTGAATTGTCGATCCTTCGAAAACATCGGAAATCTCCTGGTGTGTTTCCCAGTTCTTCATACGCGCGGCGGGCGCTGATCCGTCGCGGGTCCCTTCAGTTCCACCGTGTTGCCGTCCGGATCCTTGATGTAGAGCGATGGCCCCGATCCCTTCGCACCGTAACGCGTCGACACGTCGCCGTGCTCGATGCCGTGCGCGGTGAGGTGCGCCAAGATCGCGGTTGCGTCGAAACGTTCGAGTTCCAGCGCGAAGTGATCCATGTTGCGGCCGTCCGGGCCGGGCGCAGGTCCGCCCAGGTTGCCGAGCGGGCTGGATACAGGCACCAGATCGATCAGCGAGGTCCCGGCCCGCAACTGCACCAGGCCGATGTCGAGTTGTCGTTCGATCGCGAGGCCGAGCGCGTCGCGATAAAACGCCAGCGCAGCATCGAGGTCACGCACGCGCAGAACGACGTGATCGATCGCATTGATCTCAATCGGGTGCTTCGTATTGGATCTCCGTGATCTGATAATGCGCGACACCGTCCGGTCGTTTGACTTCCACGTCGTCGCCGCTCGCCTTCTTCAGCAGCGCTTTCGCAACCGGCGAATCGATGCTGATGTAGCCCTGCTCGCGATCGAACTCGTCAGGGCCGACGATGCGGTAACGATACGTTTCGCCATCGTCGTCTTCGAGCGTGACCCATGCGCCGAAGAACACGCGCGAGCGATCGGGCGGAATCCGATCCACTACAACGAGCTCATCGAGGCGCTTGGCGAGGAACTGAATCCTCGCGTCGATTTCGCGCAACTGTTTTTTTCCGTAGATGTACTCGGCGTTCTCCGACCGATCGCCCTGCGCGGCGGCTTCCGACACCTTGCGCGTCACCTCCGGGCGTTTCACTTTCCACAGATACTTCAATTCGTCGGCGAGGCGGCGTTGGCCTTGCGGCGTGATGAACGCCGTGGACTTTGCCCGCGGGGGTCGATAACGGCTCATGTTCGGTGCTGCGCGAGCTGCAGCAGTGTGCGATCGAACGGCGGCGTCAACAGTCCGGCGTCCGTGACGAATGCCGTAACGAGTTCGTGCGGCGTTACGTCGAATGCCGGATTGCGCACCTTGATGCCGGCCGGTGCAGTGGCCCGCCCGAACAGGTTGCGCACTTCGTCCGCGTGTCGCTCTTCGATCACGACCGACGCACCATCCTTCGTCGCGGGATCGAACGTGGATGACGGGCATGCGACGTAGAACGGAATTCCGAAATGGCGCGCAAGAATCGCAATGCCGGACGTGCCGATTTTGTTGACGACGTCGCCGTTGCGGGTCACCCGATCGGTGCCGAGCAACACCAGATCGATCGCGCCCTCTGCCATGATCCGCGCCGCCATCGAATCGCAGATCAGCGTCACGTCGAGACCTGCATGCAGCAGTTCCCACGCCGTCAGGCGGCTGCCCTGCAATAGCGGCCGCGTTTCGCCTGCGTAAACGCGAAATGCGACGCCGGCATCGTGCGCCAGATACATCGGTGCGGTTGCGGTGCCGAGTTCCGACACCGCAAGCGCGCCGGCGTTGCAATGCGTCAGCACACCGCAGCCGGCCGTGATCAGATGCTGTCCAGCGCGGCCGATTGCGCGGCACATCTGCCGATCGTCTGCATGGATCGCTTCGGCCGCTGCCTTGATTCGCGCGTATCGTGCCGCGCCATCGCCGGGCGGTTGGGCGGCTGCAACGATCCGATCCACCGCCCACGCGAGGTTCACGGCGGTCGGTCGTGCGTCGCGCAGGCGAAGCGCGGCGGACTGCAGCGCTACGAGGAATGCGTCTCCGGCAGCGTTTCGATATGCCTGCATCGCAACGACCAGCCCGTAAGCGGCTGCTATCCCGATCGCCGGCGCGCCGCGGACTTTCAGCCCGCGAATCGCTTCGTAGATCGTCTCCAGTGATGTCTGCGATTCGTACACGGCCCGTTCAGGCAATTGCGTCTGATCGAGTAACTGCAGGCGTTCGTCATGCCAACGGATCGGTTCGGGCGCGCGACTCGTCACGGTTGCAGGTCCGCGAGTGAATCGGCCAGCGCTCTGATGAGAGCGGCGCCCGTGTCTTCCGCGGATGCGCCGCACGCGAACACGCCGTCTTCATGGCCGAGCGTGGCGAATACAAACGGCCGATCCGGATGTCGGCCCAGCAGGCCGGATACGGCGCTTGCCATGGCGGCCGATCCGTACGGCACCGTCTCCGGCGTTACCGGAAGACCAAGGCGCGTGGCGGCGCGCCAGATCGCAGGCGAGTGCACGTGTATCACCCAGGCAATCGATGGATCGGCCGCATACAGCATGCCGTGCGTGATGCTCTCGGACGACGGGGGCGCGGCGCCGTTCGCATCGACTTCGAAGCGTTGCACATCCCAGCGATCGATGCGGACGAGGTGGCTTCGTTCGAATCTCGCTTCACCGCCTGTCTGACTCGCCGTGACGAAGAATCGATTCGCTTGGATGGGGTCTCGAACACTGAGATTGCCGTAGGCGTATCCGTCGTAGCGATTGGGCTGACGGCCGATCAACTCGAGTTGACGCAGGATCGTCCGCCACGCCGCTATTCGTGCGAACCGATCGGTATCCACGCTGTCGGCCGGGCCGGGCACTTCGAGCCTGTAGCGAAATTGAATCGCGCCTTCTGCTGCTGTTGCTGTTGTTGCCGTCGTCATTCGGATCGTTGCTGTCATCGGATCGAGCGTGAATATAGACTCGACGGCGGGTGACAGACAGAGGAAGGGGCAATCATGGCTGATCAGGAATCGAAGAATCCGTGGCCGAATCTCGACATCGGCGAACTGTTCAAACAGTTTCAGATTCCCGGCGTTGATGTGAACAGGCTGATCGAAGGGCAGCGCGAGAACATCAAGGCATTGCAGGAAGCGAATCAGACCGCGCTGCAGGGTTGGCAGAGCCTGATGACGCGGCAGACCGAGCTGATGCGCGAGGCGTTCGAAACGTGGCAAGCGTCCGTGAGCGACACGGTCAAGACGCCGCCCGCGGAAATGGCGCAGAAGCAGATCGAGCACGGCCAGAAAGCGATCGAGAAGGCGCTGTCGAACATGCGCGAACTCGCGGAGATGGCGATCAAGTCGCAGTCCGATGCCGCCGACGTCATCCGCAAGCGCTTCGAAGCTGGTCTGAAGGAAATTCAGAACCGCTGAGCGCGGGCCTGCCTCGATGCGCGTAGAGAAGGCAGCCGGTGCGCTCGGCGCATTCGTGCGCGATGTCGAAGTAGCCGATGCGATCGATTCGACCGAACTGTTCGGGTCGATTCGCGCGGCGTTGCTCGAGCATCAGGTGCTGTTCTTCCGCGACCAGCATCTCACCCCACAACAGCAACGCGCATTCGCGGTCCGATTCGGTCCGATCGAAGGCCATCCGGCGTACGAAGTGGTCGCCGGGACGCACGACGTGCAGATCCTCGAGAGCACGAGAGATATGCCGTCGAAGATCGAGATGTGGCATACCGACATGACGTTCAGACCGGCGCCGCCGATGCTGACGATGTTGCACGGGAAAGTGATTCCGCCGTTCGGCGGCGATACGTTGTTCGCCAGCATGACGGCGGCCTACGACGCGCTGTCGCCGTCGATGCGGGCGTTCCTGAACGGGCTGACCGCTACTCACGACTTCGCGCACGGGTTCAAGGAGAGTCTCGCGGAACCTGGCGGCTACGAACGCCTTGCCGGCGCGCTCGCCGCCAATCCGCCGGTATCGCACCCGGTGATCCGCACGCATCCGGAAACCGGTCGCAAGGCGATCTACGTGAATTCGCTGTTCACCGTGCGCATCAATGAGCTGACGGCCGCGGAGAGTCGCGCGCTGCTCCATCTGTTGTTCGCGCACGTCACTACCGATGAATTCACGGTGCGCCTCAACTGGGCGGTTGACACGCTGGTGATGTGGGACAACCGGGCGACGCAACACAAACCGGTGAATGATTTCTTCCCGCAGCACCGCCGCATGCACCGCATCACCGTGGCCGGTGACACGCCGTGCTGATCGAGCGGATGGTGGGCGCGCTCGGCGCCGACGTCACCGGTGTTGACGTTCGAAGCGTCGACGCCGAGGGGCTGCAGATGATTCGCGCCGCCTTGCTCGAACACCACGTGCTGGCCTTGCGCCACCAACAACTCGATCCGGCCGCGTTGAGCGCGTTTGCGGCGCGGCTCGGCGAACGCGATGTCTATCCGTTTGCACAGTCGCTTCCCGGCGAGCCGTACGTCGTGCCGATCATCAAGGAACCGGAAGACGCGTCGAACTTCGGCGGCATCTGGCATACGGATTCGAGCTATCTGCCGGAACCGCCGAGCCTCACGCTGCTGTACGCCGTTGCACTGCCGACGCAGGGCGGCGATACGTTGTTCGCCAACATGCACGCGGCATACCGGGCGCTGCCTTCTGAAACGCGCAGCGAAATCGATGGCCTCACCGCGCAGTACACGGCGTCGTTGGTGCACGACGACAGCGGCACGTATGCGCAGGTCGCCGGTGCGAACCGGAATCGGCGCTCCGCCGGCGGCACCGTAACCGACGCGATTCATCCGGTTGTTCGAACGCATCCCGACAGTGGCAGTAAGGCGCTGTACGTTAGCCTCGCGCATACCCGCTGCTTCGTCGGTCGGTCACGCGAAGAGAGCCTGCAGTTGCTGACGCATCTCGCAGAACACGCGATTCAGCCGCCGTTCCTGACGCGCCTGCGTTGGGGTGTTGGCACGCTGGCGATCTGGGACAACCGTTCGGTGCAGCACTTTCCGTTGAACGACTATCCCGGCGAACGGCGCGTGATGCACCGGGTCATTCTGAAGGGAGAGCGGCCCGCCTAGGCCGGGTCGAGTCGAACCAGGCGCCGCGGCGGAAAGCCCGTCAGTATGCGGACAACAGCGGGTAGCGCGTGTTCCGAATTGACGCGGTCGAACTCCTCGCCCGTAACCTGTACTGCGACATACGGCTGCGTCTTGCCGTCCCAGGTCACCTGCACCTGCGGATGCGCCAACACCTCGTTGTACCACCGCCTCGGCCAGTGGTTGGCCGCCACGTAGAGTTTTCCCTCGCTTTCGATGCGCGCCACGACGCGCTCCTTCGCGTTGCCGCTGTCGTCCTGGGTAGCGATGACCATGGTGCTCTGGTCTTTCGGCTGGAAGTACCCGATCAGCGACTCGAATCCGACGACGACGCCCACGTAGATGAACAACAGAACCCCGATGATCTTGACGACCTTCATGGCGTGTCTCCGATGTGTAGGGCTGGCGATGATCTCACGCGATACGGCACCGCAATACTCCCAGCCGGGTGAGAACTAAGAACACTGAACGACATTTAAGGAGATTCAAGGCGACTTAAGGCCATCGTCAGGACACGACATCGTCGCAGCGCTCAGAGTTTCGATCGGAAGTACCCGAAAACCAAAATCCGTCGGCCAAACCGACATTGGAGCAAAACCATGACGATAACGACGCGCATCGCAGCAGTGTTCTGCATGATTCCTCTAGCCATCTTTGCCGAAGCCGCTTCGGCAGCAACGACGATCGATTGCGGAAGGACGAGCAACGATCAGGCGGCCGTGCAGGCCGCAATCAACTCCGCATCCAAAGGCGACGATCGGCGACAACTCGAGCCTCGGGCTGGTGGTGTCGCAGACGGGCCAATTGAATGCCCAGAACCTCACCTTGGCGAACAATGCGTATCGCGACCTGTATGTGGCCGATTTCAGCCTCGCACAGATCTGGGGAGCCAGTTCGGTTGGCGCGGTGTACTGCGAACCCGGCCAGAGCACAGGCTCTGCATGTCCGTAGCAGCGATGTGATCGATCGCGGTTTAGTGGCGCGCGCCCTGCGCGCCACCTATTCCCGCAACGCGCGCCAGCCCGCGACGAGTCGCGTGACGATCGTCAGCGCACACAGCATCGCGAAACCGTATGCGATCTCGGCGAACCATTGCGGCATCAGGCACATCAGCGCGAAGCACAGCAGCGTCTCGCTCGCTTCGGTGAGTCCGCCCAGGTAATAAAGACCCTTGTGCGGATAGGCGTCGCTGCTCAGTCCGCGCCGCTCTGCGAACACTGCGTACGCAAGAAAGCTCGAACCCGTGCCGATGAATGCGGCCAGCAATGTTGCAGCCGGCAGGCCGCGGTCGGCAGGGCTCGCAACGGCGAACGCGAGCGGAATACCGGCATAGAAGATGAAGTCGAGTGTGATGTCGAAGAATGCGCCTCGATCGGTCGGTTTGGTCAGTCGCGCAAGCGCTCCGTCCAGGCCGTCGCATACACGGCTGGCAAGGATGAGAGCGAGGCCGATCAGGTACCTGCCGTTGGCGATTGCGAGCGCCGCGGCCAATCCGATGCCGAATCCGGTCCACGTGACGGTGTTGGCTGCCACACCCCAACGATGCAACATGGCCGCGCCGCGTTCCATGGCCGGACGCAACGCTGCGATCGCGACGCGGTCGAGCATGAGGGTAGGTTGGAAACTACTTCGGGTCGAAGTCGCGCGCGCTGTGGCGTTCGACGACGCGTTCGGCTTCGGGTCCCCACGGCCGATTCACACGCCTGCCGCGCTGCACGGCCGGGCGCGTCTCGATCTCTGTGGCCCAGCGCACCACGTTCGTATAACTCGCCACATCGAGAAACTCAGCCGCCTCGTAGATGTTGTGAAGCACGACGGCGCCGTACCACGGATACGTCGCCATATCGGCGATCGTGTACTCGTCCCCGCCGAGGAATTTGCGCTCGGCCAGGTTGCGGTTCAGCACGTCGAGCTGGCGTTTCACTTCCATTGCGTAGCGGTCGATCGGGTACTGCATTTTCGACGGTGCGTACGCATAGAAGTGTCCGAAGCCGCCGCCGAGGAACGGCGCGCTGCCCATCTGCCAGAACAGCCACGACATACACTCGGCGCGTGCGCCGGGGTCGGTGGGCAGAAACGCGCCGAACTTCTCCGCGAGATAGACGAGGATCGCGGCCGATTCGAATACGCGCGTCGGCTTCGGCGTGCCGCGGTCGAGCAGCGCCGGAATCTTCGAATTCGGATTGATCGCGACGAAGCCGCTGCCGAACTGACTGCCGTCGCCGATGTTGACGGTCCACGCGTCATATTCGGCGTCGATGCCGCGCTCGAGCAGTTCCTCCAGCATCACCGTCACTTTCACGCCGTTCGGCGTGGCGAGCGAATACAGCTGCAGCGGGTGCTCGCCCACCGGCAGTTCCTTGTCCTGCGTCGCACCTGCGATCGGCCGGTTGATGTTGGCAAAGCGTCCGCCGTTGGCCTGGTCCCATTTCCAGACTTTCGGCGGTACGTATTCGGAATCGCTCACGTTGAACCTCTTGTTTGTTGGTGCGCCGGCGGCGGAAGGGAGGAACGGTGTCGCGAAGCGCGGCGCCAGTCAACCGACATTCGTGCGGGCTATCAGCGCAGCGCTGTCAGTCGGTTACCATGCCGGTTCTAAATAGCCCAAGGGAAGCGAACCATGTTCAGCCACGTGATGGTCGGTGTTAAGGATCTCGAGGCATCGAGGAAGTTTTACGATGCAGTGCTCGGAACGCTCGGCATCGGTCCGGGAGTTGCCAACAAAAACCGCTACTTCTACCGCAGCCCAACGGGAATGTTCGGGATCACGACACCGATCAACGGTAAGCCGGCGACATACGCGAACGGCGGCACGATCGGATTCGCCGTGAAGTCGGCCGAGCAGGGCGATGCATTCCACGCCGCGGGCGTTGCTAACGGCGGCGCGACGTGCGAAGACCCGCCGGGCTTCCGCGACAAGACCTACCTCGCTTATCTGCGCGATCCCGACGGCAACAAGCTTTGCGCGCTGTATCGGCAGAGTTGATCCAGGGCGAACGGTCGGCTAGCCAGTTTCGTTGAGGCGCGCGCGCAGTCGTTCGATCTCGGCTTGC
>JANLUG010001025.1:0-2851 GCA_031363335.1 Gammaproteobacteria bacterium | reverse complement strand
CGCGTATCGCACGTGATCGGCGAGCGGACGATCAGCTCGTCGACGCCGAGCGTCTCGAGCTGTTCGACCCACGCTTCGTCCAGCATCGTGCCGGCCGTCATCAGCAGGGTCTTGCCGTCGGGCGCATGCACGTCGTTCGCCACGACGCGACCCAACACTCGAGCCGCCAACGGTTCTACAACGTCGCCGCCTTCGATCAACGCACTGATGTGCAGACCTTTGCGGGTACCGCAATCGACGTCCGTGACCACCAGATCCTGAGCAACGTCGACGAGACGTCGGGTCAGATAGCCGGAGTTCGCGGTCTTCAGTGCGGTATCTGCGAGACCCTTACGCGCGCCGTGCGTCGAGATGAAGTACTCGTTCACGGTGAGACCTTCGCGGAAGTTCGCGATGATCGGCGTTTCGATGATGCTGCCGTCAGGGCGCGTCATCAGTCCGCGCATACCGGCCAACTGTCGGATCTGCGCCGGAGAACCTCGCGCGCCGGAGTCGGCGTAGATGTACACCGAATTGAACGACGCCTGGTCTTCGTCTTTTCCGTCGCGATTGACGACTTTCTCTTTCGAGATGCCGTCCATCATCGAACGCGCAACGAGATCGTTCGCACGCGACCAGATGTCGACCACCTTGTTGTACTTCTCGCCTTGCGTAACGAGACCGGACGCGTACTGCGACTCGATCTCTTTCACTTCGGCTTCCGCGTCGCCGATGATCTTCGCCTTCGCTTGCGGAATAACGAAGTCTTCGACGCCGATCGATGCGCCCGACGCAGTCGACTGCGCAAAACCGGTGTACATCAGCTGGTCGGCGAAAATCACCGTCTCTTTCAGGCCGACGTTGCGATAGCACGCGTTGATCAGACCGGAGATCGACTTCTTGTCCATCGGCTTGTTGATCAAGCCGAACGGCAACTGCTTCGGCACGATCTCGTACAGCAATGCCCGACCGACCGTGGTGTCGACGAGCGAACGCTCTTCGCGGACGTTGCCCTCTTCATCTGTCACGTGCTCGGTGATCCGGACTTTGACACGCGCGTGCAGCGATGCGGTGCCTGTGCGATACGCACGCAATACTTCCGCTGCATCGGCGAACTTCATGCCTTCGCCTTTCGCGTTAACGCGATCGCGCGTCATGTAGTAGAGGCCGAGCACGACGTCTTGCGACGGCACGATGATCGGCTCGCCGGAGGCCGGCGACAGAATGTTGTTCGTCGACATCATCAGCGCGCGCGATTCGAGCTGCGCTTCCAGCGTCAACGGCACATGGACGGCCATCTGGTCGCCGTCGAAGTCCGCGTTGTAAGCGGCGCAAACCAACGGGTGCAGCTGGATGGCTTTACCTTCGATCAGCGTCGGCTCGAACGCCTGGATGCCGAGCCGGTGCAGCGTCGGCGCGCGGTTCAGCAGCACGGGGTGTTCGCGAATGACTTCGGCCAGGATGTCCCAGACCTCTGCCGTTTCTCGCTCCACCATTTTCTTGGCAGCTTTGATCGTGGTCGCGAGTCCGCGCGATTCGAGCTTGCCGAAAATGAACGGCTTGAACAGATCGAGCGCCATCTTCTTCGGCAGACCGCACTGGTGCAGCTTCAACGTCGGACCGACCACGATCACCGAGCGACCGGAGTAGTCGACGCGCTTGCCGAGCAGGTTCTGACGGAACCGGCCCTGCTTGCCTTTGATCATGTCGGCAAGCGACTTCAGCGGACGCTTGTTCGAGCCCGTGATGGCGCGACCGCGACGGCCGTTATCGAGCAGCGCATCGACCGCTTCCTGCAGCATGCGCTTCTCGTTGCGCACGATGATGTCGGGCGCGTTCAAGTCGAGCAGCCGCTTCAGGCGGTTGTTGCGGTTGATGACGCGGCGATACAGATCGTTCAGATCGGACGTCGCGAAGCGACCGCCGTCGAGCGGTACCAGCGGACGCAAGTCCGGCGGCAACACGGGCAGCACGGTCATGATCATCCACTCGGGGTTGTTGCCCGAGTTGACGAACGCTTCCATCAGCTTCAAGCGCTTCGACAGCTTCTTGATTTTAGTTTCGGAGTTCGTCGCCGGAATTTCTTCGCGAAGACGCGCGATCTCTTCGTTGATGTCCTGCGCCTTCAGCAGCGCCTGAATGGCTTCGGCGCCCATCTTCGCGACGAATTCATCGCCGTACTCTTCGAGCTTCCCGTAGTACTCCTCGTCGGTGAGCAGCTGGCCGACGTCGAGGTCGGTCATGCCGGAGTCCACGACAACGTACGATTCGAAATACAACACGCGCTCGATGTCGCGCAGCGTCATGTCGAGCAACAGCCCGATCCGCGACGGCAGCGACTTCAGGAACCAGATGTGCGCGACAGGGCTTGCGAGTTCGATGTGGCCCATACGATCGCGCCGCACTTTCGTCAGCGTCACTTCGACGCCGCACTTCTCGCAGATCACACCGCGATGCTTGAGGCGCTTGTATTTGCCGCACAGACATTCGTAGTCCTTCACCGGCCCGAAAATACGGGCGCAGAAAAGACCGTCGCGTTCCGGCTTGAAGGTACGGTAGTTGATCGTCTCGGGCTTCTTCACTTCGCCGAACGACCAGGACCGAATCATGTCGGGCGACGCGAGACCGATGCGCAACGAGTCGAATTCGTCGACAGTTCCTTGAGATTTGAGAAGATTCAATAAGTCTTTCAATTTCTCTCTCCGTTCATTGGGTTCGCTCTCACTCGCTCTCGAGTTCCATGTCGATCCCGAGGGATCGCACTTCCTTCAGCAACACGTTGAAGGACTCGGGCATACCCGGATCCATACGGAAGTCGCCATCGACGATGTTCTTGTACATCTTCGTTCTGCCGGTGACGTCGTCCGATTTG
>JANLUG010001015.1:0-5224 GCA_031363335.1 Gammaproteobacteria bacterium | reverse complement strand
GGCTCCTTGACCTTGACGATTAGGTCGGCCCCGGCAAATACCGACGCGGCGTCTGGCGCGATCGTGGCACCCGCGCGCTGATAATCGCGGTCGAGAAACCCGATGCCTGCGCCGGCGCGGGTTTGAACCATCACTGCGTGCCCGGCGGCGGTCAATTCGGCAACCGAACCCGGGGTCAATCCCACGCGGTACTCGTGCACTTTGATCTCAGCGGGAACTCCTATACGCATGTCTGCCGTCCTTCAGATAAAACTGCCAGCTAGACTAGTGCGTTAGACGCGGCATTTCCTTGCAAAGACACCGCGGAATGACCAACCTACGCAAGAAGCCAAGACGATCTTCGATATATGGCGCAAGTATCCGTCGAGATTGACCGAATCGACCGTCTAATCCTCCACGAACTGCAGCTCGACGGGCGCCTGACCAATGCCGGACTCGCGGTCCGGGTGAGCCTGTCCGAATCCGCCTGTCTGCGCCGGGTCCGGCGGCTGGAGATCGCGGGACTGATCCGCGGTTACGTCGGACTCGTCGATCAGTCGGCGGCCGGCTACCCGGACAACGTCTTCGTCAGAATCACGCTGACGAGCCAGCAACAGGGCGATCTCAAGCGCTTCGAGACAGCCGTCCGCGAGGTACCGGAGGTGATGGAGTGTTACCTGATGTCGGGCGACGCTGACTATCTATTGCGTGTCATCGTCGCCGACGCGCGCGACTACGAGCGCGTCCACAGTCAGCACCTCACACAACTGCCGGGCGTCGATCGCGTGCACTCGAGCTTCGCGCTGCGCACCGTGATCAAAAAAACCGAGATCCCGGTACGCTGATTCAACGGTTCAGGCGAATTGCTCAGCCGATGAGGGCCGGCCGACGCTCTGCCCACGGCGCCGCCTGTTCGATCTGCGCGGCGAGGCGCAGCAGCGTGGACTCGTCAGCGAATCGGCCGACGAACTGGCTGCCCATCGGCAAACCTTCCTTGGACCAATGCAGCGGCAACGAGATCGCCGGTTGTCCCGTCGCGTTGAACAACGGTGTAAAGGGGAAGAACTGAAATGTCTGGCGCGTCCACGTGAGCCCACCGATCCCGGGCGCGTTCTGATTGACGACGCCGTGTCGCGGCGGCGGTTGTCCAGATGTCGGCGACAGCAACACGTCAATGTCCTGAAAGTAGCGGCCGATCGTTCGCGAGACGTCGTTGAAGTAGGCGAGGGCGGCGGCGACTTCCAGGCCCGACATCCGTTTGGCGTCTTCGTAACAGGCGAGCGTTGCCGATTCGAGCGTATCCAGCGACGGTTTCCGCCGGGTTGCGGATGCGACCGCGTCGATTCCCGCTGCGGTGCCGACGCACCAGATCACGTGAACGTGCTTCGTGAACGATTCGAAATCGAACGCGAGCGACGCGTCGATAAGGTCGTGGCCGAGATCCGTCAGCAACGCGCGCGTGACGCGCATCGAGTCGGCGCACTCGGCGTGCATCGATGCTCCGAACGGCGATTGCGTCATGCAGGCAATCCGCAGGCGTCCGGGCGAACGGCCCAGCTGGCCCAGAAAGCTGCCGTCGACGGGCGTGATCGACGGCGCGCCGGCATCCGCGCCCGCCACGGCATCGAGCATGCCGGCCGCATCGCGCACGCTGCGCGTTACCACAAACTCGATGGCCTGACCGAACAGCGGATCCGATGAATCCGGACCGCTCGGCGTCCGATCGCGCGTCGGCTTCAGACCCACCAGGCCGTTGCTCGACGCCGGGATTCGAATCGACCCGCCGCCGTCGTTCGCGTGGGCGATCGGCACGATGCGCGCGCCGACCGCGGCACCCGACCCGCCGCTCGAACCGCCGGGGCTATGGCCGAGACGCCAGGGATTGTGGGCCGGACCGAACGCGACCGGCTCCGTCGTGCCGCAATAGCCGAACTCCGGCGTTTGCGTCGTACCGATGGTCACGAGTCCGGCGCGACGAAAGCGCGCCATCAACTCCGTGTCCGTCGGAAACGAAAATCCGGCCGCGAGCCGGCTGCCCATTCGACACGGCGCACCGCCCGCATGCAGCGCGAGCTCCTTGATCAGAAACGGGACCCCGGCGAACGGCGCGTCAGGCCGCAGCGCCGCTATGTCTGCCGCACTCGCGTCGTCCAATATCTCGAGCACCGCGTTCAGTTTCGGATTGAAGCGCGCGACTGCGGCGAGCGCGACCTGCCGAACTTCACCGGCCGATACATCGCGGCGCCGGATCATTTCGGCCAGCGCGGTTCCATCGAGGCGCGAGTATTCATCGAACGAGAGCATGTCCGTCTCCAGGCATTGGTTTGGCAGGTATCAGACGAGGTCGACCGGCTGCAGCGCGAATTCCTTGATCAACGCATCGGCATAGTCGATGCGCCCGGTGATCTGCCGCGGGTCACCGTGACACAGATGCAGACACGCTTCCGCCATGTGCTCCACCGGAGTGACCCGTTCCTTGTTCGTCTCGTTGATCAACTTGTGGTGCATGACGCCGGGTGTCGCGACCAATCCGGGCGAGATCACGTTGACGCCGATGCCGTTCTCGTAGACCTCTTGCGCAAGCCCGGTGGTGAAGCGCTCGAGTGCCGCTTTGCACATTCCGTAGACGGTGCCGCCGCGACCACCCACGTCTTTCTGCGGATGAATCGCCGCGTGCGATGAGATGTTCAAAATCCAGCCCCGACCACGCTCCTTCATGCCCGGCAGCACGCGTTGCGACAGCTCGAACGGCGCCCACACCTGCACATCCATCATCAGGCGGAAGCGCTTCTCGGGGAAATCCTCGACCGGAATGAAATAGGTGATCGCTGCATTGTTCACGAGGATATCGACCGATCCGTACGCGGCTTCGGCCGCGTCGATCAGCGCATTGCGATCGGCTGCACTCGCGAGGTCGGCGCGGACTGCGATCGCATCGCCACCGGCGGCGTTGATCCGGTTGACCGTGTCGGTGATCGTGCCCGGCAGGTAGTGATCTTCGGCCTCGACCGTGCGCGCACTGACGACCACCTTCGCACCTTCCATCGCAAATCGGCGCGCGATCGCCTCACCGATGCCGCGGCTCGCGCCGGTGACCACCGCGACCTGGCCCGCTAACACACCCTTGCGATTAATCCCCGCCATAAGTCCCCCTTCGTTATGCTTTTTCCACTGCTCCAAGATGATACAACGCGCCGAATTCGGGCGTTATGATTGCAGTCCCACGGCTAAGGGGGTCGAACATGCGATCGATTTTGCTTTCAGTCGTAGTAGTAGCAGTAGTGACCGGCACCGAGACACGCGCGGCTGAGCAGGTGTTTGGAACCAGCGATGCGCAGGCCTGTTACGAGGCCGCCACTTTTAGTCCCAAACTTTCCACAGACGCACCGTGCGACGCCGCGATCAAACGCGGCAAGCTATCGCGTCCGCAATTGGCGGCGACGTACTCTAATCGGGGGATCATCCTCGCGAACCACGGCGATCTCGAGAAGGCGATCGAGGATCAGAACACCGCCATCGCGCTGGATCCGGATTCCGCCCGTGCGCACGTCAATCGCGGCAACGTCTACTACCGCACCGACCACCACAACGAAGCGGTGGCTGACTACAACCAGGCGATCACCCTGTCGCAAGGCAAGCTGGCGCCCGCGTACTTCAATCGTGCGAAGTCGCACCTCGCCCTTGGCGAGACCGATGCAGCGGCCAAGGACTTTCAGCAGGCAGCGACGCTCGCGCCGGAAACCTACAAGTAGGTTTCGATCGCTGCACAACTGCACTGAGGCGCGGCGGCCCGTTAGCCGACGTAGCGTCGTTCGCTGCGTTGGCCGAGGCCGGTGAGGATCTCGTAGGTGTTGGTGCCGGCCAGTTCGGCGACGTCTTCGATCGGCACCTGAGCTCCGATGAGTTCCACCCAATCGCCGACGCGCACCGCGTCGGCGAGACCGGTGACGTCGATCGTCGTCAGATCCATCGATACGCGGCCAACGATCGGCACGCCGGCGCCGAGCACGGCGGCATAGCCGTGGCCCGACAACACCCGCGGCAGCCCGTCCGCATAGCCAATGTCGATCGTCGCGATCAACCGTTCCGTGTCGGCGATTCCGGTCGCGCCATAGCCGACCGGTTCGTAAGGGGGAACACGACGCAACTGCAGGATGCGCGCCTCGAGCGTCGCGACCGTTGCGAGCGCCGTCATCGGATCGTCGAACGGACTCGCACCATATAAGGCAATGCCCGGACGACAGACATCGCCGCGATATTGCGGTCCGAGCAGAATGCCGGCGGAATTCGCAATGCTCGTCGCCACACCGGGAAACCGCGCGGCCACTTCTGTGAACCGTTCGAGCTGCATCGGATTGCGCGGATGCTGCGGTTCTTCCGAACACGCCAGATGCGTCATCAGCAACGCCACTTCGAACTGCTCGAACCGCTCCGGATGGGCATCCGCGGTTGCAAACCCGAGCCGGTTCATTCCGGTGTCGACCTGCACCGCAACCGGGCGCGAGCGATACGGCCGCCACGCGTCCAGTTGCGAGTCCGTGTTGATGACGGGCACGAGATCGTACTCGGCGGCGCGGGGCGCCTCGACGTCGCTGACGCCCTCGAGAACATAGAGCTCCGGCAGGTCGATCACGTCGCGTAGCGCGATGCCTTCCGCAATGGTTGCCACGAAGAAGGTCGTGCAGCCCTCGGCAGCAAGGCGCGACGCCACCGCAGCGGCACCG
Organism: Gammaproteobacteria bacterium; assembly: GCA_031363335.1. Classification (GTDB taxonomy): domain Bacteria; phylum Pseudomonadota; class Gammaproteobacteria; order Pseudomonadales; family Azotimanducaceae; genus DATJGR01. The sequence goes on along the minus strand of JANLUG010001015.1, from coordinate 521 downwards.
AGTCCATATCCGTTCGCCTTGACAACGGCGCCGCATTCGGACGGCGCCGCCAGTGCTTTCAGCGTGTGGTAGTTGCGCGCCAGCGCGCCGAGATCGACGGTCAGACGACTCGCCACACGCGGTCCCGCCTCATCATTTCAGTGACCGGATATACACGACGACGTTGTTGATCGCCTGATCGTCCGCCGGTAGCGCCGCTTTCGCTTTCATCTGTACGCCGTAGACATCCTTTGGATTGCTGCCGCGAATGCCCTTCTTGAAGTTCTGCAACTGGCGCACGAGGTACCAATCGTCCTGATCGGCGAGCTTCGGCGCATTCTTCGCCAGATTGCCCTCACCCTTTGGACCATGACACTCGACACAAGTGGCATAGAGCGGCTTGCCCGCAGCCGCGTCACCCTTCACCGCGGCCGCCGGCACCGGCGCCTTCAGCGTACCTATATAAGCAACGAGGTTGTCTATGGCCGCCTCGTTAGCGAGCATCATCGCCATCGGACGCATCTGCGAGCCATAAATATCGC